>DPKX01000163.1 GCA_003542295.1 Candidatus Atribacter hydrocarboniphilus | reverse complement strand
AGAAGGTGAGGATGAGGGTGAAAGTCCAGGATGACGGTATTATTTTAGTACTAGTGTATTTTCAGGATAGAGGCAGGCTTTACCTTACGCTTCTGACAAAAGAAATTCTGCAAGCTGGCGAAAAGCAATTGCTCGGTGACTAAAACGGTTTTTTATATTTTCACCTAACTCGGCAAAAGTTTTCTGATAAGGAGGGAGTATAAAGATGGGGTCATAGCCAAAACCAGAGCTTCCACGGCTTTCCCGAGAAATAAAACCCGGACAACGACCTTCAAAAATATTTTCACTATTTTCCCCTACTAGGGCGACTACGCAGACAAAACAAGCTGATCTTTGTTCTTGAGGAACTTCTTTAAGAAGCTCAAGAATTTGTTTATTTTTTTCTTTTGGATTCAAGGTTTCTCCACCAAAACGGGCCGAAAAAAGGCCAGGAGCCCTATCAAGAGCGTCAATTTCTAAACCAGAATCTTCCCCAATGCAAAGATTTCTACTGATTTCAAAACCACAACGGGCTTTTAAAAGGGCATTTTCAGCATAACTCGATCCGTTTTCGACGACTTCCATAGGAGAATAATCTTGGTACAGGCTTCTAATAATAATAGAATAAGGAGATAAAATGGTGTTGATTTCTTTGATTTTTCCCGGATTTTTGGAAAGAATGTAAACCAACCGGGAGGAGAGTTTCAAGGAAGACCTCTTTCTAACAAAACCTTCTTTTGTATGGCGATAATGTCTTTGATTCCCTTTTGGGCTAAGGCAAGAAGCCGGTTCAGGGTTTCTTGGCTAAAGGGGTCCCCCTCAGCAGTACCTTGAATTTCAACAAACTGACCTTTTCCAGTCATTACAACATTCATATCGACCTGAGCCATTGAATCCTCTTCAAAATTAAGGTCAAGGAGATCTTTGCCATTGACCACTCCCACACTAATCGCAGCCAAATAATCTTTTAATAGGTTTCCTGGTTGAAGTAGGCCACGATCTACATAGTTCCAAAGAGCATCAACCAAGGCAATGAAAGATCCATTAATTGCCAGGGTGCGGGTTCCTCCGTCAGCTTGAATGACATCACAATCTAAAAGAATAGTTCGTTCACCAATAAGGTCCATATTCATTACTGAACGAAGGGCACGACCAATAAGCCGTTGGATTTCATGGGTGCGGCCTCCAACTCGGCCTTTGATAGATTCACGAACATTTCTTGTCGATGTGGCTCGAGGAATCATGGCGTACTCGGCAGTAATCCATCCTTGATTGGATCCTCGCAGAAAGAGAGGGACTTTATCTTCTATGGTTGCTGAACAGACAATGCGATTGCTCCCTTCTTCAATTAGAACTGAGCCTTCGGCTGCTCTAAGATAATTTCTGGTAATCATGAGAGAACGGATCTCATCGTAATTTCGACCATCGTTTCTTAAGTGGATATCATCCCGTTCTTTCTTTAAAAAAGAATTCAAATCCTGAAAACTATTGAATTTCTGCAATGAGTTTTTCATCCCTTTCCAGTGGTTCTGATATGTCGATATGTCCGCAAAGAGTAGTTTCTTCCTTTCCATCAATTAATATTTTAATGCGTTTAACATCAGGAAGTGAGGTTAAAGTATCTACAATACTAAAAATACTGAGAAGTTCTTGGGTGGTTCCACCCGATTGCCCATCTTTCATTTCATGGCTGAGGTCAACATAAACAATGCCGCTTTCAGTAAAAACACCGTTTAATCGCGTTGATTCAGGGAGTGGATTATAATGAGATGAAAGCTTAGGTCCTCTCAGCAATTCTTGAAGAACCGACTCAAGCATATTATGATTCTTTTCAATTAGTCGTTTTTCTGCAACTAAGCCACTAAAATCCTCATCGGTAAAGTATAGAACAACCTCTACAGTAGAATCGCTGATTACTGAAGAAGTTTGACCGGTCGAGAGAAATCCCGTATCATCAGGGGTTACAGCGTTCTTTTTTCCCCCGGGGATAAAGTATTCACCAGCATAGACGATTGCAAAAAAAACTGCCATTCCGATAAGGATATAGAGTATTGGTTGAAGAAAAGCGAATCTTTTTTTTCTTCTTTTCATTCGGTTTTATTCCTCAAGAAATTTTTTTAATTCAGAGCTTAACATAAATTGTTTAATTCCAACTACTATTCCTCGTACTAGCTTATTCTGAAAGGCTTCATTCGCCAAATTCTTTGCTTCGGTAGGATTGCTCAAAAAGCCAATTTCAATCAAACACGAGGGGAAATACATTCCTTTAAGAAGAATAAGGGGTGCTTCTTTGAGTCCTCTTGAAACTTGGCTGGTTTCTTTGATTATATTATTTTCGATTAAAGAACCGAGTTTCATGCTCACGGTGCGACTCCCTAAATAATAAGAATCAAGAAGGGTGGAGTTGATTTTCCCATTTTGTTCTTCGGTGTACCCTTCTGAAATAAAGGGTTGATTTTCCCGATTAGCAACATCAGCGGCTCCTTCGCCTTGAATCTGTGCACTACCCACAAAAACTTCAACACCAGTGGCTTTTTTATTCGGTGCAGCATTGGCATGAATGCTTAACAAAACGACTGGCTGTTTATTGTTAGCAACAGCAGAGCGTTCCTTTAGACCAGGGTAGGTATCGCCTTCGCGGGTCAAATATACTTCATAGCCTTGCTGAATGAGAGCATCTTTCAGTTTTTTGGATACCTGGAGGACAATGTTTTTTTCCTGGTATCCATTTGCCACACAACCGGGATCTTTCCCACCGTGACCAGGATCGATAACAATTACTCTTGGATTAATTTTGTCGTAAGGTGTTGCAGTCGTTGGTTGGACTGGTGGTTTGGTTGTAGGCGTAGGAATAACAGGTGTAGGAGTAGATGTAAGCGCTGACGTTGTAGTGGGTTGTGTTGGTGGAGATGGACTTATGGGAACAACTGTTACATCCGGAGAGGTTAACAAAGTTGAAGCCATTATATCTAAATAAATACGAGGATTCTCCCCGCCCAATTGGTTTTTTTGGATTGAGGCAGGAGACTTTAAGTAAATGATAGCTTCGATGTCACTGTCTTTTTTATTTAGTACGACTCTATCTACTCGAGTATCGTTTAAAGAAAAAGTTCCCGGAGTTCCAGGGGCTAATGAAACATTATTAAAAGTTAGAATAATTCGGTTGTTGGCCTGGTCGGTCTGCATGGAATGGGTTGGTAAGTTGTTCCCAAAATCAAAAGTCACTCTTGAGCGATTTTCATCATCGTAAGAATGCGATCGAACATTTAGAAGTGATGCACTCCCTGCAGGAAGAGTAACCGGTGAGACAGTTGAAGGTGTTTTTGTTGGTGAAGGGACCTGGGTTGTGGCAGTTAAGCTGGTGTCAACAGAAATTCCAAAGAGCTGATTAAGAAATTGAGGCGAAATATAAACAGAATGGTCTTGAATGACAATTGAACGTCCCAAAGGAATTTCTTCACCGCTTTCAGCAACGGCCGTTCCTTTGTCAAGCGATAAAACCCATTTTTTTCCCCCAAAAAATAAATTGACTTTTTTCATAATGGGAGAATAATATTCTACCCCTCCTATTTGTTTGAAAAGATTTTCAACAGAGATATAATCACTCCCGTTGGCTTTTATAGTAGGCAGGTCAAGGGAATAGACCTGTCCTTGATATTCAACGGTCATTTTAGAATAGGCGGGTTGAGAAAAAACCAAACAAAATAGAAGGAGAAAAAACCATATATGTAAAAAATTAGAATGGCGCAACATCGTTGTTTCCTTCCGGAGAAATATCTTCTAATTCTCCTAAGGCATTTTCCATATTCTGGGAGTCAAAACTAAAAGGTTCAATCTCGGCTTCAGATGAAAAGTCCTCACCGATTCCCCGAATTTCTTCGTTGGCTTTTTGAGGGGGGGAAAGAAATTGTACGTTCATTGCACGGACTTCATATGAAGTCCGTTTTGTCCCATTTCGATCTTCCCAATTATTAGCGAGAAGTTCACCAACCACAG
>DPKX01000279.1 GCA_003542295.1 Candidatus Atribacter hydrocarboniphilus | reverse complement strand
CCATGGCATGTCGCTACATTAATCGAACACGATAAAGACTGAGGGGGAGAGGGGGTTCAATCTTTCAAGCGGGAACCTCATTTATAAGGGCTTCTTGAACCACCTGGAGGAGGGCCTGTTCGGAGCGTTTCTTTTCCGTAACAAAGAAGAGAATAGAGCTTCCTTTCCTCAGTTTTGGAACGAGAAGAAAGACGATACCTAATCGGGTATCAAATCGTCTGACTCGGGTTCCGAAAGAATGGGTGGTTCGAGTGGGACAGTGTTCTCCCTGGTGAGCTCCAACTTTGTTTTTGAGCTTCCAGTTTCATGAGCTCATTCGTCAACCACTCGAGCATCGCATAGGGAAGATCAGGTTTGAGTCATGAATTCAAGGATCATTTTTTAAAAGATATGGTTTATTATTTTTATGAGCCATCGGATATTCTTCCTCGATGAAGTATTGGTTTCGTATAACCTTCATTTTGGAGTCTACGGTGGCTTTTTAAAAATCAAAGTTGCAAACTTTAGTATACATTATCAAAATGGATAAGAATATATAGTAGGAAAGTTTCTAAATTATGCGACACGTTGAAACATCAAACCAATTTACTAAGTATTAATAATATTTAATCTTTACGTAATTTAAGAGCTTAAAGAATCTTAGAATTTTTAAAATGGAGGGAAGCTATGGAAGATAAGGAAAGGTATGAAAATGCCAAAAAACAAGTCATGGAAATAAAATCATTTTATTCTCATCTCATTGTTTATCTTATCATGTCAGTTTTTTTTATTGTGGTTAACTTATTAACCTCACCAGGATTTTATTGGTTTTATTGGCCAATTATGGGTTGGGGTGTTGGCGTATTATTCCATGGTATGGAAACATTTAAAAAAGGAACATTCGGAAAGAACTGGGAAGAGAGAAAAATCCAGGAAATAATGCAAAAAGATCGAAAATAAAAAGAAGAAAATTTCAAAATATCGGAGGTTATTTTATTAAAATCAAATCTTTGCTTTCCCCTTTCATACGAAAAGGGAAAGATTTCTTAATAAAGAAAATTTAATCCTTAAGTGTTTTTGTAAAACTGCTTTAAAGAATGATTTTCTGCAGGGGAATAGAGGAAAATCTCCTCATTTTTTAGAAATTAAGCACTTATATATATCAATAGTTTTTTTGGTAAATTTCTCGATTTGAATTTTTTATAGAACATCAGTTTTAATTATAGTGTCGGGCTTTTTTCATTCCCTTTTTAAAAGATAAAAGGGTATAATATTGAGCAAATGAAAATAATATTTGGAGGAATATTAAATGAACATTGAATTGAGTCAGGAAGAATATGAATTATTAGTAGAAATGATTTATACTGCAGATTACGTTTATAACGCTTATTTAAATGAGCAAGATCAAGAACGGGAAAAATATCATACATTACAACAAAAAATAATGTCATTTGCCAAACAATTTAATAAAGAAAGTTTAGTGGAAAGGGATGATGAATGTAATCAGCTTATCCCCTCAAAAGATTATTATGAGAATTCTACCTCGGTTCATTTTATCGAAGATTTTGAAATCAATACCTTTTGGGAACAATTAATTGATCGATTAGCCATTCGAGACCTGTTTAATCAATATGGTGAGGATACTGTTATGCAAATGGATGAAAAAGAATTTTTCCTTAAAAGAAGCCAATTCAGGGAAAAATATGAAGAAGAATTTGAAAAAAATGGATTACAAAATATATTTTTCTCGGGTATCCTCAAAAAATAAAAAACGTTGGTGATTTTATGGTTTGGAGGTATATATGAAGAAATTAATGAAAAATATTCATTTACAAAATTATCAGGGTCTTATAGACAATGCCCTATATGAAATGGAAAATGACCAGATAATGAAACGAATTTGGGACCATGATTTTATGGTATGGAAAAATAGCCCAGAAGAGATTTCAAATCGTTTAGCATGGCTTGAGATTGCTCAAGAAATAACTGGTGAAATAAAAGAAATAAAAAATTTTGTAAATGAATTGTTGATGGAAGGATTTAAACAGGTTCTCCTTATGGGGATGGGAGGATCAAGCTTAGCTCCAGAGGTTTACCGGAAAACCTTTGGATTAAAAGAGGGATACCTGGACCTCTGGATTTTGGATAGTACTGACCCTGAGATGGTGCAATCCTATGCGAGACGTCTTGATCCCCATACAACCTTATTTATTGTTTCTACCAAATCCGGTGGCACGATAGAAACCCTTTCTTTTTTTAAATATTTTTATACCTTTTTAGTTGATAAGATTGGAGAAGCTGAAGCTGGTAAGCATTTCATTCTCATTACTGATCCAGGAAGTAGTTTAATCGACCTCGCGCAAACTCATCAGTTTCGCAAAATCTTCCTTAATAACCCAAATTTGGGTGGCCGGTATTCAGCTCTCTCTCATTTTGGCTTGGTTCCAGCTGCTATGATTGGAGTCGATATTTCGCTCTTATTGGAAAGAGCACAAGTCATGATGAAAAGATGCCAACCAGATATTCCATATAAAGACAATCCTGCGGCATTTATAGGAGTATTATTAGCGGAAATGGCAAAAAATTGGAGAGATAAGGCGACCTATATACTCAGTTCAGACATTCGAAGTTTTGGTGACTGGGTTGAGCAACTCATAGCCGAGAGCACAGGCAAGGAAAAAAAAGGAATATTACCGGTTGTTAAAGAATCTTTGGGTGATCCCATGTTTTACTTTAAAGACCGACTTTTTATCGTAATGTCTCTGCCTCTAACTGAATTGTCCTGGATAGGGAAGATCAATAATTTAGTTTTATCTGGGCAACCGGTAATTCATTTGGAACTCAAGGATTATTACGATATTGCTGGTCAGTTTTTTCTCTGGGAACTTGCTACTGCTGTAGCTGGCTATCGTCTCGAAATCAATCCATTTAATCAACCAAATGTCGAAATCTCCAAAAAAATAACTCGACAGATTATGAAGAAATTTTCCGAAGGAGCTCCAATTGACGAACCTGAACCATTAATAAAAAAGGACGAGATGATTGTGTATGGTGATGTTGAAGCTCATGATCCTTATGAGGCTCTGAGGGTTTTTTTAAGTCCCTGTCACCCTGGAGATTATATTGCTATTCAAGCTTATGTTAATCCTAATCGTGAAACTGAATGTTTATTACAAAGATTGTGTACAGTGCTTCGTGATTCCTTCCAAGTTGCAACAACAGTAGGTTATGGACCTCGCTTTTTGCATTCAACTGGACAACTTCACAAAGGCGATGCGGGAAATGGGTATTTTATCCAGTTAACGTCAGAACCAAAAGTTGATATTCCAATACCTGACGAAGCTGGTTCTTGGCAATCACAGGTAAGTTTTGGTGCACTTATCAAATTTCAGGCATTAGGAGATTATTATGCCCTCCAAAACGGAAAGAGAACAATAATTCGCTTCCATTTTGAAAACGAGGTCAGCGTTGGAATAGATCGGCTGATTAGATCGCTCCAATAATACCTACCCAACCATGGATAGAAAAGCAATTTTCGCAGTTTCAATCAGTGTCCTTTTTTGGTCATCAGCTTTTGCTGGCATACGAGATGGATTGAAATCTTATCAACCTGGGCATCTTGCATTATTAAGGTTTTTAGTTGCATCAGGGTTTCTCCTTGTTTATGCTTTAATTACTAGAAAGGTTCGCTTTCTCAAACTTAAAGACATACCAGCAGTTGCTGTCCAAGGAATTTTGGGTATTACAATTTATCACGCTGCTTTAGTCTATGGGGAAAAAACGGTCACCGCAGGAACTGCCAGCCTTATTATTGCCTTGAGCCCGATATTTTCATCTCTTTTAGCTTTTCTTTTTTTAAATGAAACCCTCAAAAAAATTGGATGGTTGGGTATTTTGGTTAGTTTTTTTGGAGGTATTCTCATTGTTTTAGGTGAAAATCAAGGTTTTAATTTAAACATTGGGGTATTCCTTATTCTTATTGCAGCTTTTTCTTCCAGTGTGTATATTGTTTGCCAAAAACCGTACTTTAAAAAATATACTCCTTTAGAACTCACTTGTTATACTATTTGGGGAGGGACATTTTTTCTGCTTTATTTTGTTCCAGGTTTCGTTTTGGCCATCAATCAAGCAGCATTTTCTCATACCCTATCAGTAATTTATTTGGGCTTATTTCCAGCAGCCATTGGTTATTTAACCTGGACTTATGCGCTTTCTAAAACACCAGTAGCTGTAGTATCGAGCTTTATTTACTTACAACCTGCCTTAGCGATATTCATAGCTTGGTTATGGTTAAAAGAAATCCCTTCATTCTTATCGTTAATAGGCGGTGCAATTTCGTTGATAGGAGTTATTATGGTAACGAAATGGGGAAGATGATCGATCATAAATAGGAGGCATGCTGAATATGGATATAAAAAATATTGTTCTGACTGGGGCCAGCCGAGGAATTGGAGAATCAATTGCAATAAAATTAGCTGAAAATGGCTTTAATGTGTTCGGTTTTGCTCGTGGTATTGATCGACTCAATTCTTTAGTAAAAAAAGGGCAGGGTCGAATATTTGCCTATCAGGTTGATGTTACCAAACCGGATCAAATACAAAAAGCTTATGAGGAGATTGAAACCAATCACGGACCCATTGATGTTTTGATTAATAATGCAGGAATTTATCAGGGAATCGAATTTTATAAACAGGATATCAATCACATTAGCAATATCATTGACACCAATTTAAAAGGAGCTCTTTTTTGTACGCGATTAGTACTCCCCTATATGATCGAAAGAAAAAAAGGGAGAATTATTAACATATCCTCGGTTTCTGGAACTCGGGGTATCCCTTTAGAAGTCGCTTATGGAGCATCGAAGCATGGTATGATTGGTATGGCTGATGCTTTGGCTCAAGAGGTTAAGCCCTATGGAGTTATTATTGCCACCATCTGTCCCGGAGCAGTTGATACTCCTCTTTGGCAGGGTGATTCTCCCTATCATGGAGATATCAATGAGGTTACGAAGCCAGAAGAAATTGCCGAATGTGTATTTTACCTATTAAATCAGTCAGACAGAACCATATACAAAAGAATAATTTTATTTCCACGAAATGAATGGCATTAGCTATAATAGAAATATATAGTATTTATAGTTTCATTACTAACAAATGAATGGAGGGTCTCTCGTGCGGTATGTAGAATTAGTTGATCTTAGAAAGTTTGAGCAAAAAGAAGGACCTATACCAAAAGTAGGACCGGATGAAATTAGAATTAAAGTACAAAGAGTAGGAGTGTGTGGTTCTGATATGCATGCTTTTCAGGGAACACATCCTTTTGTTCATCCTCCAATGGTTTTAGGGCATGAAGTAGCAGGTTTGGTTGATGAAATTGGGACGCAGGTAAAAAACTTGGCCATAGGTGATTTAGTAACCATTGAGCCTAACTTAGTTTGTGGTGAATGTTATAACTGCCGAATAGGAAGATACAATATTTGTGAAAAACTTCAAGTAATAGGATGTGTTGGGTATTATGGAGGTCAGTCAGAGTATTTAGTTGTCAAAGCTGATGAAGTTTTTAAACTTCCCAAAGATTGGGATGCCGATAAGGCAGTATTAGTTGAACCTCTAGCCGTGGGAGTTCATGCCATTCGCCAAGCAAAAATGTTAACTGGGGCAAATGTCATAATTATCGGGGCTGGCATGATTGGGCAAGCAACCCTGCAGTCTGCCTTTGTTGCTGGAGCAAACAAAATTCTTGTTTCAGATCCTGTTGACACCAGGTTAGAATTAGCCAAGAAATCTGGCGCAAACGTCATTGTGAATCCGAAGAAAGAAGATATTTTTCAAGTTGCTAAGGAATTTTTCGGTTCTGATGGTCCGGATATGGTTTTTGATTGTGTAGGTATTGAATTAACTTTGGATACTGCCATAAATTTAGCTCGCAAAGGGAGTAAAATTATTATGGTTGGTGTACCCGAGGGGAAAATACCGGTTAACATGGCCTATGTTCAAGATAGGGAATTAGAAATTATTGGAACTATTATGTACACTGCCGTCGATTATGAGGCAACTATCCAATACCTAAACGATGGTCGAATGAAAACCGATGGTTTAGTGACCCATCATTTTAGCTTAGATCAAATATATGATGCTTTTGAAACCGCACTCAATCCTTCTCAAGGTTCATTGAAAGTCCTTATTGATGTAAGTGAATAAATTGTGTTGAAATGGCTGGGTTGGCATCAAAATGTTTCAGTCTTAAAACCCAGCCACCATTTCCTTTAATTCAATCATTTTTTGATATATCTTTTCTTTTTTGATCAATTGTTTATTGAATCGTTTTTAAATTAATTTAGGATATATTAGTAAAGAGCTTGACAGCAAAGTACTTATTTAATTAAAATAAAAATGTCAAAACGGTTCGACAGAGGTGAAGAATGACAACTATTCGAGATGTTGCTCGGTTAGCTGGTGTTGCTCCATCTACAGCTTCCTTGGCGCTAAACAGTCGAAAACGGGTGAATTCAAATACCCGTCAAAAAGTCTTACAAGCAGCCCAAGCTTTGGGTTATATACCGAATAGTTTAGCTAAAAATTTAACCGCCCAAAGGACAGGAATTATAGGTTTACTGATGGCGGAAATTATCAACCCCTACCATGCCTCACTTACCCACTTTATTCAAAAGGAACTTCGAAAAAGGAGTTATCGGATGAATCTTGGGATTACTGAGGGAGAGGCACTTATTGAGGAGGAAGTTCTCAAGGACTTTATTTCTCAAAAGGTTGACGGCGTTCTTATTCACACTGCTGATATTATTAACTTCAATCTGTCAACTTTTTATGAACTTATTAAAAGGAAAATCCCTTCGGTATTGATTGGAGGAGGCATTGAAGGAGTAAATCTGCCGATAGTTGATGTTGAGTTAGAGAAGGGAAGTTACTTGCTTACACGATATCTAATCCAGAGGGGTTACAAAAGATTTCTTTTCCTTTCCGGACTGAAAGCAGCGATGACTTTTAAAAGACGAATTGATGGATTTCAAAAAGCTATGCTTGAAAATGGCTATCCAGTTTGGGAAACTGATATTGTAGAAACTCATCCAGATATCGAAGGTGGATATACAAGTGCTTTAGAAATATTTAGCAAAAATCATTCTGAATATGATGTTATTCTTTGTGTAAATGATTATATGGCTTTTGGTGTCTTAAGGGCTTTAAGAGAATTAAAGATAAAAGTTCCGGAAAATATTGGTTTAGCCGGTTTTGATGATATTAGTTTTGCTTCAGTAGCCGGTGTTCCTTTGACGACTGTTCATATACCAATTGAAGGATTAGCAGTAAAAAGTGTTGAATTGCTTTATCAAAGAATTCTGCATAAAGAGAGTCCTGAAGAAAAAAGTTTATGGAAAGAAACTGTAGATACTCAAGTAGTAGTTCGACAGTCAACCATGTAAATTAATTATATATGATAGGAGGAGGGAATAATAATATGAACCACAAAGAGAGAATGTTAGCCGCCCTCAAATGCCAACCAGTTGACCGCATCCCTCACGGAGAACAAATGCTCCACGATATTTTAATTCAAAAAATATTAAAGGTAAAAATGCCAAAAGCTGAGGAAAATGCTTTAGTACGATGGATGACTGAGGAACTGAGTGATTTTCAGTTTGAATGCCATAAAAAAGCTCGAGAATTTTTAGGATTTGACTTCATTCATGTTTTCCCTCGTGAACCCTGGATTAAAATTGATGAATCAAAAGAAGGGTATCCAATTTATCGAGATGTTTGGGGCATGGAAGCTATCTCTACACCTTTTACTTACGAAATACTTAAAAAACCGGTTGATAAACCAGAAGATTTAAAAACCTATCAATTCCCAACTATTGATGATTTTAAATATGACAATTTACACAAATGGGTTCAAAAGTCAGATTTTTTTGTCGTTGTTCAAATTGAAACCGGTTTTTTTAAAATTAACCAATTTATGGGTTTTAATAACTATATGTTTTATCTCTATGAACACCGTAAAGAATTACTAGATTTTACTGCTCGTTTTTTTGACCATGTCTTCAACTTGGCAAAAAAAGTGATTCAAGAAGGAGCCGATTGTGTCTGGCTCTCTAATGATTTTGCTTATAATACCGGGCCTTTCATTTCACCAAAAGACCTTTGGGAAATGGATTTCTCTTTCATGAAAGATGTGGTCAAAAAAATTCATGATTTAGGAAAACCAGTCGTGCTTCATGGTTGTGGAAACCAGAATTATACTCTTGATATGCTTTTGGATTGTGAAATTGATGGTCTCCATTCTCTTCAGCCTACTGCTGGAAATGATATTTATAAAATTAAAGAAAAATGTGGCGATCGACTCTGTCTGATCGGCAATATTGATATTAGCGAGCTTCTTCCCTTTGGATCCCCCTATGATGTTGATCAAGCCATTCAAGATTTGGTGGAAAAAGTTGGTAAGAAAAATGGTTTGGTTATTGCAACCTGTAATCTTCTGGATATGGATATACCTATAGAAAATGCCATAACCATGCATTTTGCTGTTGATAAATACAGTGCCAGGTATTTATAAAGGTATTTTGTTTTTTTTAATGTATAAATTTTATTTTGGAAAAAGGAGGTGATAGTCGGTAGAAGTGGGTGCATTGTTCTTTACAGTTGAAGTTGGTTTTAAAAAACCTTAACGGGTTTTTATCACAGGAGGAGGAACGTTCATGAAATCAAGTCGATACGTTTTATTGATGGTGTTTTTTGTTGTCTTATGTATGAGTGCTGTAGCTTTAGGAAAAACTCAAATTACCATCTGGTGTTTATCCTTTGATCCCCATGTGAACGGTTATACGGCGGTTACCAAAGCTTTTATGGAGCTCAACCCTGATATTGAAGTTATTCTTGAACCTCAACCTGGCCAAGCAGAATTAGGCGCCAAGATGAGAGCGGCGCTGGCAGCGGGAGGTGGAGCTGAATTGTTTTCAGGTACTGGAACGCAGATTCTAGAATGGGCAGTTCCTGGATCAATTCAACCTCTCACTCCGGATGTTTTCCCATCAATGGAATGGGTAAAAGAAAATCTATCACCAGAATACTATTTACAATGTAACCTGAATGATCAAATCTGGGCGGTAGGCATACCTGATCCTCCTGGAGATACTGGTATTCTGGTTAACGTTGATCACTTAAACGAAGCTGGTTTAGCAGTTGAAAAAGCTTTTGTTGATACTGATCAGTTAATTGATTACGCTAAAAAATTGGCTCAGTACGATTCTAACGGTGATTTAATCCGTTCCGGCCTTAGCTTTCAAGAAAGTAACGATCCTTCCTACTTACTAAGTTACATTGCCGATCAGGGAGGAAAATTCTGGGATAACGACAAACAAGTCTTTACCTTCCAAACTCCCGAAGCCAAAAATGCGCTCCAATTTTTCTATGACCTTTTCTTTGTTCACAAAGTTGACAGCATCAACATGCCGACCACCGGTGATGCCTTGGTGCAAAATTTGGCTTCTATGGCGTTCATGTGGCCGGAATATCTGCCCTTTACCGAGATAACTTATCCAGATATGAAATTTGACTTCATCATGAAACCAGCTTTTGTCAAAGGACAGAAACCGTTATTCAGCCATAGCGATACCTGGGATTTACTTATGCCCTCTTATGTATCTGGTGAGAAAAAGGAAGCAGCGGTTAAATATCTGCAATATTTGGCTAGTGCTGAGGGACAATTGGTTTTCCTTGAGGAAAATCCTGGACTTCCAACACCTCGTTCTCTCTGGGAAAATGATTACTTTAAAACTGGAAAAGGTGCTTATCTTGAACCAGTCATTGAAGCTATGAAGGAAGGATATTTCCGCTATTGGGGACCATTTCCAGAACAAGACACTTTGCTCTACAACATCTGGTGGCCGAGTATCGATGCAATGATTCATGGAGAGTTGACCGTTGATCAAACCCTGGAACAAATGGAAGTCAGCTCCAATCAACAAGTTGCTACTATGAAAGAAAAGTATCCGAATGTACCAGCTACCTTTATTTATTGGGATGGACTTCCTGAAGATTTAGCCATTAAGTAAGATGGTATTTCTATTGCTGGAAGGAAAATTTTTTATGAGTTCCTTCCAGCAATAGAAAATAAAAAAGCCTTTTATTTTAAGTTTTTATTATTTTGTTAATGGTTTTGTTTGAATGATTAAGAATCAAGCCTTTTAGTCAAAAGGAGGTTTTTGCGAATGCAACGTGGCTTCGCCACACGATATTTTCCCTGGCTGGTTTTGATTCCTGCCTTAGTCTGGTTTATTTTATTCGTGGCTTATCCTTTTGGTTATTCGATAGTAAGTAGCTTTTTTCTTTGGTTTGTTCAAAATCCAGCCTCAAGTAAGTTTGTCGGTTTAAAAAATTACTTTGATATCTTTAAAGACCCCCGTTTTATTACTGCTCTCAGAAATACTATGCTATATGCCTTACTAAAAACTGGTTTAGTCGTTTTTATCGGTGTGCTATTAGCTAAAACTTTGTTTGCTATTAAATATGGGAGCAGAGTGTATATGTTTTCAATATTTTTACCGTCCTTGTGTTCCGCGGTTGCCATTGGTCTTTTTTTTACCTATCTCTATCAACCCCAATTTGGATTATTTAATGTCTTACTCAGTAAAATTGGCATTTCAAGACAAGGATTTCTGAATAGTCCCCAACAAGCGATTTATTGTGTTATTTTTACTGAAGTTTGGCAAGCCTTAGGATTCTCAACTTTAATATTTTTAACTGGTTTAAATACCATCCCCGATGTTTTCTATGAGGCAGCTCAGATTGATGGTGCCAGCGCCTTTGTTACCTTTTGGAAAATAATCTTTCCTTTGGCAAGAAGAGTGTTCCTTTTTATAACTGCAATTACAGCTATTTCTGCGTTCCAGGCTTTCGATTTAGTTTTTGTGATGACCTTATCCGGTGGTGGAACTGGAGGTTCATCGGGTGGCCCTGGTTACAGCAGCTATACCATGGCTCTTCAAGTTTATAACGATGGAATACTTCGATCTCAGACTGGAATAGCTTCGGCTATTGCAATAATGCTATTTGTCATTGTTGGGGTATTAACCCTTTTGCAACTTAAAATTCTTAAACCAGAATGGGAATATTAAAGGGTGGGAGGATCATAATGTCTTCAAAAAGAAAAAATGAGATAATTGAGCAAACCAAATCCCATACGATTGCTATCATTGTTTCTCTTATTATGATAATACCTTTTATTTGGATGATTCTGTCATCTTTTAAGCCAGGAACCGAAATTGTAAAAATGCCTCCCACTTTTCTCCCCCAAACTTTTACTTTAAAAAATTATCAAACTTTATTTGAAAGGCTTCCCTTTGGTAGGTATTTCCTGAACAGTATAATTGTATCAGGTGGGATAACCATAATATCGATGTTCTCCAGTTCGCTGCTGGGGTATGTGTTTGCAAAATTTAACTTTAAATTTAAAAACTTTTTCTTTTTTCTCCTGATGAGTGGTTTTATGATTCCATTTGCAACCTTGGTTATTCCTATGTATCTTCTTACCGCCAAGATTGGATTAACTAATAATTATTTAGGACTCATTTTGCCATTTTGCCTCAGCCCCTTCGGAATGTTTCTTATGAAACAGTTTATGGAGGATATTCCCAACGATTATATAGAAGCAGCCCGCTTAGACGGTGCATCCGAGCTTTGGATTTATAGTCGCATTATTTTACCTTTAACCAGTGCCGCCTTAGGTGGAGTTGCTATTTATAATTTTCTGATGACTTGGAACCAGCTTTGGTGGCCATTGATGGTTACTTCTCAACCGGCAATGCGAACCTTACCCTTAGGCGTTGCTGCTTTGGCTCAACAGCAAGGGAAAAGATACGATTTATTAATTACCGGAGCTTCGGTTTCAGTTTTACCCATCATTGTCTTATTTGCCATTGCTCAAAAACAAATTGTAAAAGGATTATCGGTTTCAAGTGGTTTGAAAATGTAGTTGAAATTGATAAGCAGGAGGGTTTTTATGAAAAAGATAAATATTCACTTTCCTTATAGCGAAATACTCAAAAGAAAAGCTCGCTGGGAACAAGCTTGGAGTTTCCAGCAGCCCGACCGAGTTCCGGTTTTGCATTATATTGGTTCGAGATATTGGTTGCCTTTAGTTGGGTATGAAAACCGATTCCATGATTATCTCAATGACCCAGGAGTGATGTTGGAAGCCCAACTTTTAGGAGCCAAATGGATTTTAGAGAATGTCAAGTCTGATTATCACCAAATCGTATTTTATCCAGATTTTATGTGGGTAGAAGATGTCGAACCCTTTGGTGCAGAAATTGTTTATCCAGAAGATGATTCTCCCTGGGTGGCTCGTCCTCATTTTTTGCAAAAAAACGACAATTTGGATCAACTTCGTTCGGTTGATTATATAAATAACGGACTTCATGGAAAGATGATTTCATACTACCAGGAAATGAAAAAGCAAGCCCAGGATTATGAAATACATTTTTCCGATGGAAAAATTATACCCGCTGTTGATTGCGTAATGATGGGTGGGGGAGGAATTATTGGTCCAACGGTTATAGCTGGAGATCTAAGAAGCGCTGATAATTTTGCTATGGATTTATACGATCGTCCTGATTGGGTGAAAGATTTGTTGTCAATTATTTCGGAGAAAGCAATCGATTGGCTCAATGTTGCCAGAGACATTGGAGGAGGGAAGGTCGCTTTTTGTAGTTCTTATTTGGAGGGAGCCACCTTTATAGGAGACGATGGTACTGCTCAATTATCACCAAAACAGTTTAAAGAATTTGCTCTTCCTGCTTTAAAAAAATTAGCAGAAAATATTCATGGTCGGGGTTTGAAAGTAATAGCCCATAATTGTGGACAAGCCGATCACCTTATTGATTTATGGACCAATGAGGTGGGAATCGATATCTATTATGGGTTTAGCTATCTTACAAATAAGAACCTTATTAAGGAAATAATGGGTGGGAAAGTTATCCTTATTGGTGGAATAGATACTGTAAAACTCCATGGCGGAAAACCAGCTGATGTTCGAGAAGACGTTCGGCAAAGTCTTGAGGTTCTTAAGGATTGTCCAGGATATATAATTATGGATGGACACAATGTAGCTCCCGGTACACCGGTTGAGAATCTGAATGCCGTTACTGATGCTGCTGAAGAATTTGGAAGGTTTTAACGGTTTATACCGGGAAGGGATTTGGAATGTGTGCTATTTTTACCTCGCTCTCCTTCACCCCAGTTGCTCAGGAGAGCGAGTTTTTTGTTAAAATTTCTTAAGAAAATCTGGGATTCTCGTTTCAACGTAAATTTCTAATATTTTTCTGATAACACGCTCTCATCTTGAAGCATATAGGCTTTTCGCCACAGAAGAGGGCTTAAGCCAATAGTTTTTCGAAAAGCCTTAGAAAATTGCTGAGGTGAACTAAATCCCAAGTGGTAGGCCACATCAGTAACGGAGTATTCTTTATGTAGGAGAAGACATTTACTTCTTTGTATCTTCAGGGTCGTAAGGTATTTCTTAGGACTGATTCCTACATAACGTTTAAAAAGTTCACGAAAGTGCTGAGAAGAAAAACCCACTTCGGCAGCAATTTCTCCGATCCGTAAATTATCCTGGTTGCGAAGGTGAATGATTTGTAAAGCTTTTTCAATAGCATGTTGTTGTTGTGGAATCAAATAGGGAAGATCACCACGGGATGAAGTTCTAAAAAGAAGAACGATAATTTGCTGCAACAAAGCTTGGCATTGCATTTCAGAAAATGGAAGAGAACCAGCGATTTCTCTCTGCAGTCGGTAACAGAGATCGAGAAAAATGCTCATCNNCTCATCTCAAGGTCAGTGAGCTTAAAAAAACCGATTGGTGGTAAATTTATCAATTTTTTGGTTAAGGATTCTTCTAATTTTGGGAATTGCACTACAACTATTTCAACCCCTTGTGTGGAACCGGTTGCAAAACCATGAGCTAATCTTGTTGGAAAGAAAAAAACATCACCCCTCTCGAAGTAGTGCCTTTCAGAGCCTACTTGGATTGTGCAACATTCCGATTTCACCAGACCAATTTCCAATTGAGAGTGACGATGAGGCGAAACTTGCCAATTAGCAGGGAAGGGAGGACCATTAATAATAGCATAATCTTGTGCTCCTCGACTTTTTAGAATATCAATATTCTTTAATTCAAGAGCTATTTGAACCACCTCATATCTTCATAACTATCTATTCATTGTATCGACCATCTTCCATTTTGACAAGAAATTCAGCGAAAAATGGTTGTAAAAAAAATGGGAATGATTAAAAATAGATAAGAAAGAAGCGTTAGTTGAATGGAATTTTACCCTAAGCTTTTAGTTGTGAAAAGTATCTGTTCAAAGACCTGAAAATTTTTATTCTATCATTAAGGAGAGGGCCATGAAAATTGGGATCGATAGTTATTGTTATCATCGGTATTTTGGCGAAGTATATGATTTCCAGCAAGATCCTGAAAAAAGAATAACCTTTGACCAATTTTTGAAACGGTCGAGTGAACTTGGGGTTGATGTTGTTTCCCTTGAAACTTGTTTTTTCCCCGAAAACGAAAAAGATTTTTTGAAAAAGCTGAAAGATCAATTAATTGAGTTAAAGTTGGATCCAGTGGTAGCTTGGGGTCATCCTGATGGTTTTGAAGGTGGAAAAAAACCTGAAGCAGTCAAGGACCTTAAAAAGCATTTAAAAACTTGTCAAGAATTAAATGCACAAGTAATGAGAATTGTTGTCTCCAGCTTGGCTTTCCGACATGAACCTCATGGTCCTCAAATCGAAAAAGTATCAAAAATTCTTCAAGATGTTATGCCCCTATTTGAAGATTATGGCGTAAAATTAGGCATAGAAAACCATTTTGATTTTACTTCTGATGAATTGCTTGAAATTATAGAGAAAGTTGGTTCTTCTAACCTCGGGGTAACCTTCGATTCCGGTAATGCTCTTCGTATTGGAGAGGACCCAATTGAAGCTGCCCGTAAACTATTCGATAAAATATTTGCTACTCACATCAAAGATGTTGCTCCTCTATATGGTGGGAATCCATCCAACTGGTATTTTTTTGCCAGTGTACCAGCAGGAAGGGGCATTATCGACTTTCCCGCTTTGGTTCAGGTTTTTAAAGATAATCATTATCAAGAGAGTTTGACCTTGGAAATTGATTATTTAGATCCAAAGTATGGGGATGAAGATCAAGCTGTTGCTGAGAGTATCAGGTATTTACAGAAAATAACCGCGTGATAGGTGAATACCATGGATCAAAAAGGCTTTTACCAGATTGATTACTCAAAATCGGATTTACCTGAAGTGAAAATTGGCATGTTGGGATATGGTTTTATGGGGCAAGTTCATTCTAATGCATATATAAAAGTTCCTTTCAGTTTTTCCGATCCGGTTGCCCGACCTGTCCTATTGGCAATATGTGGTCGTAATCAAAAAAAAGTTGAAGATACTGCGCGCAGGTTTGGTTACAAAGAGTATTGTCTGGATTGGCAACTACTGGCTAAAGATCCCCGGATTGACATTTTTAATAACTGTACACCAGACGATTGGCATTATCTTCCTTCCATAGTAGCCATGGAGAACGGAAAACATGTTATATGTGAAAAGCCTTTATCTTTAAAGCTTGAAGAGGCTTTCCAAATGGCTCAGAAAGCTCGGGAAACTGGAGTAAAAACGATGTGCTGTTATAATTATCGTTTTCTCCCTGCGATTCGATTAGCTCGCCAACTTATTGAACAGGGAATCCTGGGGAAAATATACCAATTCCGAGCCAAATACTTACAGCAAGCCGGGCACAATCCTTTTGAGCACATTGAAAAGGTATGGTACGCTCATGGAACTCAATCGGGAACCCTTATGGGGATTGGAAGCCATATTATTGATATGGCACATTTTTTAGTCGGCGAGATAACAGCAGTCAGCGGATTGAAGAAGACCTTTAATCAGATACGAAAAGATAGCTCGGGAAAAGCCCACCCGATTTCTGCAGATGAATGTACCATCGCTATTTTAGAATTTAAAAATGGTGCGGTTGGGACTATTGAATCATCAGGAGTAAGTACCGGAAGAAAAAACTACCAAGGTTGGGAAATTAATGGTTCCAAAGGGAGTATAGTTTTTGATCTTGAAGATTTAAACCACTTGCAAGTCTACTCTACCGATGCTAACCCACCTGAAATCCAAGGTTTTAGTAGTGTTTTAGTAACCGATTCCGAGCATCCGTTACAAATAAATTATTTGCCTTCTGGTCATAATCAAGGCTGGGAATATGGTCACATTCATGCTCTA
>DPKX01000150.1 GCA_003542295.1 Candidatus Atribacter hydrocarboniphilus | reverse complement strand
TAACCAATTTTGGTTTGACCCTGAGACCATGAAACCTCTGATTAATACCCCTGGACATGTAAAAGCTATGGAAATGTTAGTTGAACTCTGCAAGCATGGTCCAGCTGCCATGGTCGGTTGGGGATTGGGAGAAGCCTGGGATATCTTCCTTAGAGGGGATTGCGCGATGGTCTTTACCTTTGGTGATGTAGGGACCTTGTCTCAAGATACCCGAGTTTCTGTTGTTCAGGGAAAACTTGGAGTGGTTCCTATCCCTGGTAGCAGCGAAGTCTATAGTCTCGAGACCAATGAATGGGTGAAAGTGGATGAACCTAATCTGGTTGCGAATGAATCGGGTGCTTCTTGGCATGGAGTCATCACCAAATATGCAGAAGAACCTGATATGATCGCTCATTTCTTCTCCTGGCAGGCAACACCAGAGATTAACCACTGGAACGTTGCTTGGGGATGGACTGGAATCGACCCAGGGACAGTATATGACTTTTTAGAACCAGAAGGTCAAGCAAAAATTGAAGATTACACAACGACTGGTTATAATGAGGCTGACATTCGTGAATTCCTGGATGCATATAATACGATGTGGTTCAAGTACCCACTAAGTATTCCTTACCTGAGAATTGCCGGAGCTGCCGATTACATCGAAAGCTTAGATATTCATATGTCTGAAGCTTTAACCGGTCAGGCTACGCCTCAAGGAGCTCTTGATCGTACCGCTCAAGATTGGGAAAATATTACCGAAGAATTAGGTCGAGAAGAACAGAAAGCCTTGTATTGGGATGCAATTGGTTATTCTGGAGAATAATTTTTTGGTACTGATTGGCAGAAATTAATGGATACGGGGGCTGGTTGATATGAAAACCTAGCCCCCTGTTTTGAAGGAGGAGGTTGCGTTGTTGGGTGTGAAAAAAAAGAAGACACCTCTTAAAGAGCAGGGAAAGAAATGGTTTATTGCCCCCGCCATCACCTGGCTTTTGCTTTTTACTTTAGCTCCCCTCATCTATACTGTTTATTTAAGTTTTCATGGATCACGTTTTCTTAAGGTTACCCGTTTTGTTGGGATAAAAAATTTTGTTACCGTCCTTACTGATTATCGGTTTTGGGGGGCATTTCGGGTAACCATTATCTTTGTTTTAGGTGGATTAGTGCTGAGCGTTGGGTTGGGTCTTTTATTTGCATTATTATTCAACCGTCAAATAAGAGGGGTTCAAGTATTTAGAACATTGTCAACAATGCCTTTGTTCACTGCACCTGTTGCTTTGGGTTATATTTTTATGATCATATTTTATGAAAATGGAGGCCCAATTAACAATTTTCTTACTATGGTTATTTCAAAACAAGTCCCGTGGTTGTCCAATCCTAGTTGGGCGGTATTTTCGGTACTTATTGCCGATACCTGGCAGTGGACACCTTTTGCCTTTTTGGTTTTATTAGCCAGTCTTCAAGCAGTTCCAAAAGACCTGTATGAAGCAGCCAGCCTTGAATCTGCTTCAAGCTGGAATATTTTTAAGCATATCACCTTTCCTCTTATTTCTCCAGCTATGGGGACAGTTATAATTCTACGTATTGTTGAAGCCTTTAAAGTTTTTGACCTTCCCTTTGCGCTAACCAATGGAGGCCCTGGTTTGGCAACCAGAACTTTGACTTTTAATGTTTATACCAATGGTTTGAGAGATCAGAATTTGGGAACTGCCAGTGCTACGGCTATCGTACTTTTGGTAATTGTTTTAATTGTGAGTATATTATTCTTTAAGCGCTATGGTTCAAATTACGAATAAGGCCATGAGGTGTAAAAATGAGAAAACGTAGAGGCAAAACCATAGTAAATATAATTCTTTGGGTCATTGTAGCCATTGTCACTGTTTGGATGCTTTTCCCGTTTTACTGGGCAGTGATAACTTCAATAAAAAAGCCTGCCGATGTATTTCGGTTATCTTTCATCCCAGGTGTTCAATTCGATCCTACCTTGGATAACTGGAAGTCGGAGTTTCAATTACGAGGTAAAGAAATTACCCGTGCTATGGGGAATTCACTGGCAATCGGAATTGGGGCCGCTTTTATTGCTTTGGGGGTTGGTACCTTAGCTGGATATGGATTAGCTCGTTTCCGGTATCATGGTTGGTCGAACAAAAGCATATCTATGTGGATATTATCACAGCGCTTTCTTCCTCCAGCCGCAACCGTTATCCCTTTTTTCTTGATTTTTAAAAATATAGGTTTAATAGATAATGTAATTGCTTTAATTTTGGTAAATGCAACTTTTACTATTCCTTTTGCCGTCCTTATCCTACGCGATGCTTTTAAAGAACTTCCTGAAGAAATTGAAGAATCAGCTTTGGTTGATGGTTGTTCTCGATTTCAAGCCTTTTTTCGAATGGCTTTACCATTAGCCGCACCTGCTTTGGTTTCAGCAGGAATAATCTGTTTTTCTTTTGCTTGGAATGAGTTTTTATTTGCTTTTATAATGTCGTATTCTAAGGCTGCACCTATGACGGTAATCATCGCTGGCACCCAGGATACACAAGGAATCCAATTTTGGTACGTTGCGACTCGGATGTTGTTGGCAATTGTTCCTCCAGCAGTTCTTGCTTTGACGGTTCAGAAATATATTGTTAGAGGTTTAACTTTTGGTGCAGTGAAGGGGTAAACAAATAGTGCTTTGAAAATAATGAGTTGAATATGAGAACTATTTTCTTTATAATAAAATTAATTTGGAGCAGGCGATTATCTTGAGTTCGTCAGGTAATGGGGCTGGGCAAAAAGCAACAGGCAAAAACCTGTGGGACCAATATTGGTCTTACAGGTTTTTTTGTTTAATGTTGGAGGATCTTCGATGACCGAACAAACCCGTTATTATACTATTCGTAATGTATTGCTGGGGATTTTGCTCCTGAATTGGGGAGTGGCCCTGACTAAGTTATTATATGGGAGATATATTGGCTCAGCCAGTATGGTTGCCGATGGATTTCATTCTCTTTCCGATGGGGCTTCGAATGTTATTGGATTGATAGCGATTTCTATTTCAATTCGACCTGCCGACGTTAACCATCCTTATGGGCATAAGAAATTTGAGAGCTTTGCTTCCATTGCCATTGCCCTGCTCCTTTTTATCGTGAGTATCGATATTTTACGAGGGGCAATTGGTCGCTTAAGTAAACCAGTTATTCCAGAGGTAACTCCAACAAGTTTTATCGTTATGGCAATTGTTTTATTGGTTAATATTATCGTGGTGAGTTTTGAAACTCGAATAGGTCGTCGTCTTAATAGTGATATTCTTACCAGCGATGCTCTTCATACTCTGAGCGACATATTTGTTTCTATTTCGGTTGTTATTACACTTATTGCGGTCCGATTAGGAGTAATTTGGCTGGATGTGGTTGCGACAATGATTATTGCAGGTTTAATTTTAAAATCGGGAATAGAGATTCTTTTAAGAAGTTCAGATGTTTTATGCGATCGTGTCATCGTTGATCCAGCAGTAATTACCGATATTGTCCTTTCTATTCCTGAAGTTAAGGGCTGTCACAAGATTAGGACTCGAGGTCGAAAGGATGATATCCATATCGATCTTCATCTATTAGTTGCTAATAACATGGATGTCCAAAATGCTCATATTGTTGCGAGTCAGGTTGAAAATACTTTAAAAAAGAACATACCCGGGATTTCGGATGTTGTGGTTCACATAGAGCCGGTTACAGATATCTAAAAAGAAATCCAAGAAGCTTCACTATGAGTTTTGCCCATGAAGCCCATAGTGAAGTGAAAGCTTTATTTCAGTATAGTAATATGAGTTAGAGGCCAATAGATGAGAAATGCCCGTCCTAATATATTTTTTCGGGGGACATACCCCCAAAAGCGACTATCATCGCTATTTATACTATTGTCACCGAGAACAAAGTATGAATCTTCCGGAACGGTTTTTTCTCCCTCTCCATAAAAGCCATAATCATAATAAGTACGACCATACTTATCTCCCTGAAGAGGCTCACCATTTACGTAGATCATTCCATTCGAAATTTTAATCTTTTCCCCGGGGAGTCCAATCACTCTTTTTATTAAATTCTTTCGGTCATCAATTGGATAGCGAAAAACAATAATGTCTCCCCTCTGTGGGTCAGTGAGTCGATAGTAAAACTTAGCTACCAGGACCCGTTCTCCTGGGACCAAGGTGGGCTCCATTGAGCTTGAAGGAATATAAAAACTTTGAACAACGAAATGAATGATTAATAAAGCAATTACCAAAGACCAAACAATGGTTTCGATGGCTTCCCGTAGGGGACTTTTCTTTTTTGCTTCTTTTGGTGGATGAGTGTTATTATCAACCTTTGAAGGAGACTTTTCTTTTTTCATTCTGCACCTCTTCATTTATGGAAGTGATCAAAACTCTTTTTCCTTAAGGATTCTATTCACTCCTTATCAAGTTACAATATAAAATGTTCCAGATAAAATAACGAATAGGAAAGTTTAAAAATTCGTCATTACTCATTTTTCTGGGTATCATTATCTCTTATTTCCTCAGAGGTATCAATGATAACCAACATGCATAATAACTTTTCCAATAATTCGTGCGGGTTTATCAATCAGGATTATGGGGTCATATTTGGGGTTGGCAGACTTAAGGATGACTGCCTGACCTTGAAAAATAACTTCTTTGATGCATAAACCGAGATCTTCAAGTTCAACAATAGCAATATCTCCAGATAAGGCTTGAAGGTCAGGAGAAAAAACTACCAAATCGTTTTCGGTAATTCCTTTACCGGCCATTGAATCTCCTTTGGCGCGGACAATGAATAAACGAATCTTATCTTGGTATGAATTTCCGGTTTTCATTTGGATAAGTGATTTTTTGAAGACCTCATAGCCAACAGTATAAGCATCAAAATCGTTTTCGGCTAGTCCACAGGGAATTTTGGAGGAAAGGATAGGTATAGCGATATCGTCATCTTCCAAAGAAAATACATCGCGGTTAATAATGCCTGTTATGAGAAACAATTCCCATTCAGGAATTTTCATTGTTCTGCCAATTTTTTGTAAAGTAGAAATATCCGGCTCTCTTTCTCCTTTGAGCCACCGACAAATGGCTGCTTGAGAAACACCAGAAGCATGCGCCAGTTGAACTTGATTCCAATTTTTTTCTTTCATTTTTTCTCGAAGCCAATCTTTGAAAGCCATAATAATATTATATGACAGCTGTAAAATATTATCAAGTCTATATTCCACAAGAAAATTAATCAGCAAGACAATGAATAGGATTTGAATAGTACAACCGATAATCTGCTTTAATCACCATTGTCATTGGGCTCTGTTTCGCCATTATTTTTTAACCGAGCTAAGACTTCTTGTTCAACATCAGGGAGAGCATAAAGAAATCGGTGGACAATCTCGAAAAGATTTTCCTTTTGATTGGCTTCAAAACGAAGAGTAAACATCGGTTCGGTTACTGATTTTCTAACCAATCCCCATCCTTCTAACCAATCAATCCGAATACCATCAATCGTAGTAACATTTTTTTCCTTGGAATGAGATTTTTCGAGTATACTCATTAGATTGGGGTGGGACCGGGTTTGTATGCGAATATCAGGAGTAACGTGTGGGGAAGGATAGGTCTCGATGATTTTAGAAAGTGGTAAATTTTGCGATGAAAGATAACCAAGAAAAACCATAGCAGCAAAAAGCCCATCATCACGGTGAATTTCGCGAAAAAAGTAATGCCCACTAATTTCGCCAGCCATAATTGCATCTTCTCGGATCAGACGGGTTTTTATGTAGGTATGACCAGACCTTTCGACCAAGGGGATACCACCTAAACGCTGAACCTCATCGGCAACAATTCGAGAGCTCTTTATATCATAAACAAATTTTTGACCAGGAGGATTATTGGGAAAGAGATGGTGAATGAAGAAAATCATCCCATGTTCGGGGAGTATAACCTGACCTTTTTCGTCGGCAAATACTACTCGGTCGCCATCTCCATCAAATGCAATCCCAATATCAGCCTGATGTTGAATAATTATTTGGCAAAGAGTCCTTAAATTTTCAGGTTGCGAAGGATTTGGTGAGCGGTTGGGGAAAGTGCCGTCTGGATTGCAGTAAAGAGAAATAACCTGATATCCAAGTGAGGTTAAAAATCGAGAAGCTAAATCAGCATAACTACCATTTCCACAATCAACCACTACAGTTAAATTCCTTTTGGGTTGAATTGAGAATTTTTTTAGAAACAAGAGGTATTCATCTTGGTAATTCTTGATTTGGTCAACTTGCCCATCCTGAGAGCGGAAGTTTTTTCCTTCAACCCTTTTTTTGATTTCTTTTATATCCCGTGGTGTTATTGGCATTTTGTCTAAAAGGATTTTAAAACCATTATAGGCGGCTGGATTATGAGAAGCGGTTACCATAATACCCCCTCGAAAGTGGAGGTAATCGATAGCAAAATAAAGAAGAGGGGTGGGAACGTTTCCTATATCAGTCACCCGGATTCCACTATCTACTAAACCGCGTATTAAGCTTTTTTTTAAGGAGGGAGTACTGATTCTTACATCTCCGCCAACCGCAAAACAACTTCCTGCGGGGACCATTGAACCCGCTGCTCTCCCAATTAAATAAGCAATTTCTTCGTTTATTTCATCAGGATAAATGCCTCGTATATCACAATCTTTGTAAATGCTCATTGGTTTTACCCCAGGATAATTTTTTTTGAAGAATTAAATCATTTAAGGCTTCTCGAACTGCATCTTCAGGGCTATAGCGGGGCGAAAAATTGAGCATTTCCATTGATTTACTCATTGAGACGCAACATCCCTGACGAACGTGATCGGCAGCCATGGTTGGATAACCAAAGTTTTCAGCGTATTCTTCTATGGAAATGTTTTTATAATGGAATACAACATCCATGAGCTGGGCAAGATAATGGCCTAATCCATAAAAAGTCATGGCGTGGGTTCCTCCACAATTAAAACATTCGCCAATGGTATAATCCTTTTCTTCGATACATCTTAAAAAGAGAAAAGCAATATCAGCAGGATGAACATGATGCAAAGTGCTAAAGCCTCCATCAAGAAGATAAATTTCCTTTCCATTCATCATATCTTGTAAAGTTTTAAGATTATTATCTCCAAAGGGAGTAATGAAGGGTTTGCCTGGTCCGGTAATATGAGTTGGATGAATAAGGCTTGCCTGGATATTGCCATCGTGGGTGTAAGAAAGAAGAATTTTCTCGATATCCACCTTTTTTTGTGCATAGTCGTTTTGAGGATTACGAGGTGCTGTTTCAGGGGTTGGTACTATACAAGTTTTTCCGTATATCCAAGTAGTGCCACAGGTTAGAAGATGGACGTCTACTTGGTCAATGGTTTCTGCCATTATTTGTGCACTATCCGGTTCAAAACAAATGAGATCGACAATTATTTCAGGTTCAAGGTCCTTGATTCGTTCTTGCCAATTCCCATTTTTTTCATCTCTTTCGCGATCAATTTTTATCTGGTTTATTTTTTTCCAAATAAAAGATCCCGGATAGGGTCTGGTAGTACCTCGAGAAAATACCGTAACCTCATAGCTTCTACTCATCAGAAGCGGTACCAAATAACTTCCAATATGCCCAGTTCCACCTATAACCAGGACTTTTTTAGCTTTCATGTTTCTTCCTCCATACATCATGTTTGAATAGATTAAAATTTTCACAAGCATCTTTCATTATATATCAACCATGGTTACAGGTCGATTTATCCTTTGATTCATTATCCAAAAATATGATTTGTTAGACACATACCATCATTCATCATCATGCACTGTATTTCCGTCCCTCTCAATATTTTCATGGTAGACCCTCATGCTGCATAGCAGCACCAGATGAGGATGAAAATACCTATTCAGAAATCAATCTCCTCCTTTAGAAAAGGGGGTAAGGTGGATTTGAGTTTTTTCCTGCTCCGTCATTGCGAGGAATCCAACCTTTCTTTGGTTGGATGACGTGGCAATCTCATTTAGCAAAATATTTTAAAGAAAAAGATTAAATGATGAGATCCTCACGCGGGAAAGCACCGCTCAGGATGACGGCATTTTTAAGCGTTCGTGTATTTTCAGGATAGAATGTTACAATATTAGTTGGTTTAATATCTCATTTTTATAGATATACAAAAGAATAAGAAAGTCCAAGATTGAAAGGAGCCAAGTGAATATTATGGAAAATTGGAAAAAAGTAATGGAAAAGGCTACTCTTAAAAAAGTAATGGAAGCAGCCAGTAATCAGCATCTTGTTATCCCGGCTTTCAATATTCCCTATCTTCCTATGATGGAAGCGGTTATTGAAGCTTTGAAAGAAATTGAGTGTTTTGCACTCATTGAGGTTGCCCGACCTGACATCACTCGCTTTGAAGCACGCAGTTTTGCGGCAATAAAAAAGGAATTTGATCGGTGTAAAGATACTTCGGTCGCTCGACTTCACCAAGATCATGTCCCGGTTATTGACGAAGAAGGAAAAGAAGTTGATTGGAAGCTCTTGGTAACCGAAGCCGTCGACCTTGGTTATGATTCGGTGATGATTGATGGATCACGACTATCTTTGGAAGAAAATATATCTATTTCCAAAGAAGTTGTTGGTATTGCTCATCCTTCAGGAGTATTAGTCGAAGCTGAATTGGGAGCAGTCATGGGTCATGAAAGTGGGCCGATGCCTCCCTATGATGAAATATTTGCTTCGGGAAAAGGATTTACTTCGCCGGAAGATGCCGCCTATATGGTTCAAAGTACTGGTATTGATTGGTTATCTGTTGCTATTGGGAATATCCATGGAGCAATTACCGGTGTGGCGAAAGATCAAAAAAAGGTTCAAGCCCGATTAAATATTGAACATTTAAAGAAATTGGTCCAGAAAACTGGAATCCCATTGGTTCTTCATGGTGGATCGGGAGTCCAAAAAGAATATGTTTTACAAGCTATTCAAAACGGAATAACCAAGATTAATGTTGGTACCGAGATTCGTCAAACTTATGAAAAAGCCATGAAAGAAAGCGGTAATAATGTTACAGCTGCACAAAAAGTCTTGAAGGAAAAAACTAAAGAAATCTTGAATAAATATTATGAAATGAATCAAACGGCTCGCAAAATTGGAGAAGCTCTATCCTGAGAATTCATTTAAAAATCAATAAAAAAAAGCGCCTTGGTGAAACCAAGGCGCTTTTTTTTATTGATTTTTTACTGTAAATCCAGTGAGCGATCTTCTCGAATCTTGTAGGTGGCAAGGATTTGAGGATTGGCTTGTTTTACTTTTTCACGATTTAGAACAATTTGTTGATTAGAATTATTTTCCAAGATGATAAATGAATTGCTTTCATTGCTTTCAATAGCTTGAACCAGCTCTTTCATATTGAGAACTTCCTTGCCATTTACTTTTTTTACAATCCATGGAGCATAATTTTGATACCCGTCATTAACCGAAGCGGGTAAAACTCTCAGAAGGACAATGACTTGTTCCCCTTCAACTGTGGGGATGTTATTGGCGAGTAATGCGACCAATTCTTTAGGAGCATTATTAAACCAGTTAGGACCCCATATATTGAATAAGTTAACACTTAAAGGAGAAAACACTAAGCCACCATATATAAAGTAGGTTGGCAGGGTTTCGTATTGTTCATAGGGAATTAACCAGTTTTTTTCATAAGAACTACTCAATTTTACCGATAGGTTTTGAACTTCGCCGTTGCGCAAAATTTTAAGAATTAAATCATCACTAATTTGATGTTTTTGAACAATATAAGCTAAATTGGTTCTTTCTTTTGTACGAAATTCTACTGTTCCATCGTTGGCAATAAGTGAATCGTCTATCGAGAGGATAACGTCCCCGGGTTGAATGATACCATCAGCGGACGAACCAGGGATAACTTGATTTACTAAAACTCCAGTTGTATTTGCTGGCATGGTGTATTTTTCTCGAATATCAGGGTTTTCCATGTATTGCATATAAACTCCGAGGTTGGGAAAACCATCCAATTCCCCATCTGAAAGGTCTTCAAAAAAATGTTTTATGATCGGCGCTGGAACCATGTATCCAATATTTTGTGAACTGGGGATCCCTTGCATGACTACACCGACAATTTTTCCGTCAACAATTACTGGCCCACCGCTATTTCCTGGATTAATAGCTGCATCAATCTGGCCGGCTAGAAGTGCAATAGAACTATGCACATAAGGTTGGTGTTCAATACGCGATACAACTCCTTTTGTAATGCTCAGCGTATCGCCTCCCATGGGGAAACCATATACCAATACTTCTTGGTTGGTAGCCGGAAGGTCTCCAATGGGCAGAGGGTCAATACCTTGGAAAAAACTGGGATCATCAACGGTAATCAAGGCAAGATCGCACTGATGAGATATCGCCAACAGTCGAGCAGGATATCGTTGCGTGTCGCCATACCTTCGAACTTGGAGAAAGGTGAGATCACTTACAACATGAGCATTGGTGAGGATACGGTTCCCCTCAATGACTGCTCCTGAACCAGTGATCGAAGAGGGACCCATCATATTCCAGGGATTTAAGTAATCGGGAGGATCGGATACAGCATATACCTTAACAATGGCATCGGATATGTTAGACGCTATTGCTGGTAAGGAAAAAAGTAATAACATAAAGACAATTATTAAGTTGAACGAATAAAATTTTTTTCTAATCATCGATTTCCATCTCCTTGACAGCTGATTTGTATATACTAATAGTTAAAAGTATTCATATCATACCTGATATTGTTTATCGTGACCATCAGAAAGAGTTCATTTCAAAAGATCTTTCCTTTGGAAAATAATTCTGATTAGTAAAAGCCTCTTAAAAAATGGTCTTTTTCTCAATCAAAAAATTAAAAAATACGATAAAATTGAAAGTGGTAGGATATTTATTTCTTTTTGTTTTTTCCATTACAAAAAATAGCTGGAATAACAAGTAATTTTTAATAAGCGAAGGAGGATAAAATGGTTGATCCAGCAGAAAAAATTGGGAGCATATTAGGAGAAATTGAACGAACCAAGGGAATAGTGAAATCTCCTGATAGGAGGTCTGCCTATTTGACTCCACTTTATGCTCAGTTAGTTCGAGAAATAATTGACGAAGTGAAGAAGCAGGTAAAAGAAGATATCATGAAAGAGTTACGAGATGAAATAAGAGGGACCTCATTCCTTGAGTAATTTTTTTATATATTAAATTTATCTAACTCAACTTTCGCA
>DPKX01000124.1 GCA_003542295.1 Candidatus Atribacter hydrocarboniphilus | reverse complement strand
TTAGTTTTAGATATTGTTGCCTATCGAAAGTTGCGTGGGGGGCCAGAAGTAGCTTTATTGATTACCTCGATTGGTTTTTATACATTTATTGAAAACTTTTTAAAATTAATAGTATCTCCTCAACCCTATGCATTTAAAACCCCTGACTATTTAAATATTCTTTATCGTACCCAATTTTTAACCTTTCGATCAATTGATCTATTTATTATTTTATCTTCAATAGCAATTATGATTGCTTTTTCGATTTTTATCAAAAAAAGCAAGATGGGAATTGCCATGAGGGCTACTGCAGAAAATTTGGAAGTTGCCAACATGATGGGTATCGAAATTAATAAGGTCATATCGGTTGCCTTTATTTTAGGTTCAGCAATTGCTGCCTTTACCGGTTTTTTTTGGGGTGCTAAATATGGACAAATTTCTTATGATATGGGTTTTTTAACCGGTGTGAAAGCTTTTGTGGCGGTGGTAGTTGGAGGGGTTGGAAGCATACCTGGAGCCATGTTGGGAGGTTTTGTATTGGGTTTGGCCGAGATTCTCTCGGTAGCATTGCTCCCAACCAGATTTGCTGAATATCGAGATGGAATTGTTTTTGCCATTCTTATATTAGTTTTACTCATCAAGCCTTCAGGGATTATGGGGGTGAAGGAGGAGATTCGAGTATGAGCCAGAAGAGAATTCTCCCGGAATTATGGTTCATCATAGGAGGTTGTCTTCTCTTCCTTATCATCTTCATTCTTTCCCAAACTCTCAACCGATATCTGATTCATATTATTGTCCTTATGGGCATATATTCAATCGCTACCGTAAGTCTTAACTTGACTAATGGATATACTGGTCTTTTTTCTCTTGGACATGCTGCATTTATGGCGATTGGTGCTTATACATCTACCTTGCTGGCTTTTCCGCTCCATCTCAGGGAGTCATATGAGCTACCTCTTTTACCCGCTTTTTTGACCGGTGCCGATGGAGCTATGCCCTTTATCGTCGCCTTAATCGCCGGAGGAGTTTTCGCCGCTCTGTCAGCAATTATAATTGGAGCCCCAGTTCTCCGATTACGAGGGCATTATCTCTCGGTCGCTTCCTTGGGCTTTATGGTCATAGTGACTACCTTTGCCAAAACTCTTAAGGGGATCACCCGAGGATCTATGGGAATCAATGCTATACCTTCTTATACCAATATCTATTGGACCTATTTATGGCTCTTCATCGCGATATATGTGGTTTGGAGGATAGTTCATTCCCGTTTTGGGCGTGCTATGATGGCAATCCGAGATGATGAAACCGCCGCTCAGGTTCTGGGCATTTTTCCGATGAAGTATAAACTGCTGTCTTTTGTTGTTGGTGCTTTTTTTGCCGGCGTTGCTGGTGGTTTATTTGCTCATTTTACCAAAGCCATACGTCCTTTTGAGTTTTCATTTGCCATGACCTTCCAAATAGTGATCATGCTTATTGTGGGAGGGATGGGCACCATGAGCGGACCTTTAGTTGGGGCATTCTCTTTAATGGCTTTTCGTTATGCGCTTAAACCAGTCGAAGAACACCTGAAAGTCTATGGTTTTATCGAATTGGTTTATGCGGCTCTCCTCATTATTATTATGCTCTGGAAACCTGAGGGTATTATGGGGAAAAGACAATTGAAAAGATAAGAAAGAAGGGATGGATATGTCAAAAAAAGTATATCATCCAGAGATGACCTATACCATTTTTAAAGAAGGAATATTTAACAAAGCAATTTTTGGGGTGGGATCGGCAGAAAATCACGGATTTCATCTTCCTTTTGGTAATGATACCCTAGTATCTCATGCGATTGCTATGGCAGTTGCCCAAAAAGTTGATGGCATGTTAGTTCTTCCTCCGGTGAATGTTGGAGTAAGCCACCATTATGATGATTTTCCCTTTACTTTAACCCTCCGCCCCGAGGTTTTAGTTGAGGTTTTGAAAGACATGATCAATTCTACTATTCGCCAGGGGATCAATCGGATTATTATCATTAATGGTCATGATGGAAATATTGCTCCGATTGAAATTGCTGCACGTTCCGTGAAAGTAGCCAACCCCGAAGCTTTTATCGCTTCTTTAGATGCCTGGTGGATTAAGGCTGGAGAACTATTACCTCAAGATACTTTTGAGGTTTGGAATGGACTGGGTCACGCTGGGGAAGGAGAGACATCGATATCTTTGTATCTTTTTCCAGAATTATGTCAACCGAAAGAAGCACAAGGGGTAGTTCCCGATCTGCCGGAAGGATTGGACATAAAATGGAAATTTAATGAACTTACACCGTACGGAGCAACTGGTGATCCGACCAAAGGAACCGCAGAAAAAGGGGAAAAGATGTTTAATGCTTTGGTGGATTATATAGTGAAATCGATACAAGATCTAGAAAAGAATCAATGGAAATATGGCGTCATGATGAAAATGTAGAGCAATACCCTATCGAACCTTTTCATAAAAGGATTTGCTTGAGAATCACTTTGAATTCTTAATTACATTCTGGAGGAAAAAAGATGGATATACCCTGGGTGTCAATAGGACGGATTGCTGATTTCGAAGGGAAAGTCGTTGAACTGCGTGGATGGTTAGCGAATAAACGATCAAGCGGAAAGGTTGCCTTTATGATTATCCGCGATGGATCGGGCTTTATTCAAGGAACGGCATTTGTTGGAGATTTTTTCACCAAGGATCAATTAGATGAGATTAAAAGAATACCGATTGAATCATCCATCCTAATACAAGGAAAAGTGCGTAAAGAAGAACGTGCTCCTGGGGGATATGAGTTGGAAATCAGTTCTTTTCAATTGGTTTTTCCTTCGGAAGAATATCCTATCCAAAAAATGGAACATTCGGTAGACTATTTAATGGAACGTCGACACCTCTGGCTCCGCTCCAAAAAACAAAATGCCTTACTGCGAATTCGGAACGTGATTATAATGGGTATCCATGAGTTTTTACAAAGTGAAGGGTTCATCTTGCTCGATTCCCCAATTTTGACTCCAGCAGCCTGTGAAGGTACTTCGACTTTATTTGAACTCCAGTACTTTGATATCGGGAAGGCTTATTTATCTCAAAGTGGTCAACTGTACATGGAGGCCGGAGCAGCTGCTTTTGGGAAAGTATACTGTTTAGCCCCAACCTTTCGAGCTGAAAAGTCAAAAACCCGACGCCATCTTACCGAATTCTGGATGTTGGAGCCGGAAGTTGCTTACTATGATTGGCAGGATAACATGGTTCTTCAAGAAAACTTAGTGAGTTTTATCGTCAATCAAGCGTTAAAAAAATGCCAAAATGAATTAGAGATTCTTGAACGAGATACCACTCCTCTCCAGAAAATTCAACCTCCTTTTCCCCGGATTTCTTATACCGAAGCCATCGAGATTCTTAAAAAGAAGGGGTCTCCAGCTCAATGGGGTGATGACTTCGGAGGAGATGAAGAAACCATGATATCCGAAGACTTCGATCGCCCGGTTTTTATTCATCATTATCCAGCACATATCAAAGCTTTTTATATGCAACCGGATCTGGAAAATCCGACCATGGTTCTAAACGATGATCTTATTGCTCCGGAAGGTTATGGGGAGATTATTGGGGGGAGTGAACGTATTCATGACTTGGCCTTACTGGAGAAAAGATTAGAGGAACATCGTCTCCCCAGAGAGGCTTTTGAGTGGTATTTGGATCTCCGTCGGTATGGGACCGTACCTCATTCCGGCTTTGGCCTGGGTGTTGAGCGGACAGTAGCCTGGATCGCCGGTGTCAAACACATCCGGGAAGCCATCCCCTTTCCTCGTCAAATTTATCGGATTTATCCCTAAGATAATAAAACAACCCCTGGTTATTAATAACCAGGGGTTGTTTTATTATCAAATATCGATAGTTGAATTATGTAATATTAAGCAGCAAATGATTCAATCGGTGGGTTAGATTCTCTTCGTTTAAAACTGATCAACAATCATCCCTTGCATTGGTCCAAAACAGGGTATAGTAAAACGAATCCCATTACTGTTAGCTCCACTTACTCTTACTACTATATCCCCAGTAATGGCTGCTTGAGGAACCAAGGCTGAAACCTGAGTATTCGACCAGGAAGTGACCACGGCTGATACTCCATTAAAAGTAACTACACTTGATCCTTGAGTATCTCCAAAGCTGGTCCCAGTAATAATGATCGTTTCTCCCGCTACACCGCATACTGGATTCACTTCGGTAATGATAAGTGGAACAGATGTAGGAGAAGGGGTATTATTAGCACAGCCAAGCAATAAAAAGAGAATTAATAATCCGATGAAAAAAAGGTTTCTCATTGGGTTTTAGGGTGTTACAACTCCAATAGCAATATTTAATGTAGAATTAAAAGGATTTCCGGCTTTATCAGTCACACCCATAAGTGGAACATACAAGAAAGTTACTGCAATTTGATCGCCAGCATCCAAATGATCAGTCGCCCATGTCCCAGTTAAAGTAACACTCTTTTTGTCAGCATTAAGAGCAACTTGGAAAGCGTTAAATGTGCTTGGAGGCGGAACGGGACAAATTACGCAACTAAAGGCCCAAACGGCAGGTAGGGTAAAAGCATTCATATCCACAACTTCAACCTCTTCATTAAAGTTAACAGTTATCGTGGGAACACTTCCAAATTGAGCGTCAACTTTTGTAGATAGAGATTGTATGTATGGTTTAGTTCCATCGACTACAATAACGAACGGAGTTTTTGTACTTTCTCCTAAGCTCCCCTGAGTAGC
>DPKX01000302.1 GCA_003542295.1 Candidatus Atribacter hydrocarboniphilus | reverse complement strand
ATGCTCAGTTGTAAATAATCGCCTTTTTCTAAGCGAACACATTGCCCATTGATGATATCAATAGCTGGAATGGGCAATATCACGGGATAACTCTCTTCGCCCAAGTTTCGAGAAAATTGATTCCCCATTTTGAGCTTTTTTCCGGGTGAAATTGCACGCCCCAGATATTATCTTGATTAATTATGACCGGAATAACCACGTTATAATTGCTGATTCCAACAATGCATTCTTTCGATTCCGGTACCACGTAATACGAGTGGGCAAAATAAAAGAAACGGCCATCGGGTATCAATCCCGAGAATGGGTTATTTACAGTAAATTGAATTTTATTCCAACCCATGTGGGGTACTTTATTGGTTGGTGGAAGTTTTCTCACTTCTCCTTTGATGAGTGATAATCCTTTTTTCTTGGTTGATTCTTGACTTTTTTCAAAAAGAAGCTGAAGCCCCAAACAAATACCTAAAATTGGTTTTCCTTTTTGAACCGAGTTACAGATAGCCTCAATGAGATTATTTTTTTCCATGTGTTCAATAGCTTCACCAAAAGATCCAACCCCAGGAAGGATAAGAGCCTGAGCTTTTTCAACCAAATCCGGATCTTTACTGATTTGGTTCTCGAATCCTAATTTTTCCAGAGCTTTTGAAACGCTGTGTAAATTACCTATTCCATAATCAACAATGACAATCATTTTTAATAATCTCCTATATGATTCCTTTGGTGGAGGGAATTGTTTTACCATTTAATTTAACTGCTTCTTTTAAGGCTTTTCCTAAAGCCTTAAAAAGAGATTCTAAGATATGATGTCCGTTTTTACCCCACCATAATTTGCTATGTAAAGTTAGGTGTGCATGATTGGTAAAAGCCCTTAAAAATTCTTCAATCAAGCCAACCTCAAAATCACCAACAAGTTGAGAACCAATTGGGACATCGTAATAGAGGAAGGGTCGACCGCCCACATCAATAGAAACCATGCTCAAAGCCTCATCCATGGCAATGAACTGGGTACTGTAACGTTGAATATTTTTTATTTCACCAATGGCGGTTTGAAAGGCTTCTCCTAACACGATACCAATATCTTCAACGAGATGGTGAAAATCAACTTCAACATCGCCACGAGCTTTTACATTGAGATCCCAATCAGCATAAAATGCCATACTTTTCAATAAATGAGGGAAAAAAGGGATCGGAAGGTCAAAGCTGATTTGCTGATGACCATCAAGATGAATATATATTTCAATATCGGTTTCAAGAGTTGTCCTTTTTTTTAAGGCTTCTCGTTTTTGCACAAAATCACCTCATTGGTTATATATTGTGGAATAGAACAATATATTAAAATTAATAACCTTTTTTAATCAGAAGGTGGCATGAAACCTCCCCCAGAGGAATTGTTTCATTCAACTCCTCCAACTTGAGGAGGATTCAGCTTGGTGTTACGAGGGCTTATATATCAATATCGAATCGATATGTATTCCATTATTACAAGCTGACTTTAAGTGACTCCTTCTATTTTACAAAAAAAATGAATAATATCAAATTTATTTCGCATTATGTGTCATCTGAGTTGTTTACCTGACACTCGATTTCGGGATTGGACAGGACGATTTTACTCCATTCCCATCCGTAAATGCCCTTTTCAATATAGAGATAAAGAATTGAAAAGTCAGGATCACCCCATGAAGTAATTTTAAGAATATACTCATTTTCTCTTTTTTGAGAGGGGTGAACTTGGAGAGGAGATTGAGTTAAGTAGGTTGAAAAATATTCAACAATTTGAGAAAACCTCACAATTTCAAATTCGCTGAACATTTGTCCGGTCCAAAAATCGCCTTTTTTAGCTAAACTTTCGATAGTTTTAAGATCTTTTTTTTCAAAAGCATCTCGAAGCTCTTTGATCAAAATAGCTGCATTATTTCTGGCCCAGGTTGGATCGGACTGCAGATACTCAATCCTCAACTCAGCAAGATCAAGATAATAAGGATCGGTTTCTTGAAAGCGAATTTTCTGATAATATTCCATGGCTTTATCGAATTGATCCATTTTTTCATAACAAGCAGCAACTTGTAGTAGAATTCTCGATTTCTCTTCAAAAGCGGGGTATTGGGTTAAAATCATTAAGTAACTCTCAATGGCGGCTGGATAGTTTTCAAAGTAGTATTCCTGATGGAGAGCTATGTCTTCCATCGCTTGTTGTCGGATATTATAAGGATCACCAATATCTGAGGGATATTCCGAGGCAATATTTTGTAATAGTTTTAAAGACTCTTGGTATTTTTTGTTATCTTCTTCAGTTTTGGCCATCCAATAACGATATAAATAGGCTGGTTCGGTTCGGGGGAATTTTTCAATAAAAATTTGGAGAACCTCAATTGCATCCTGGTTTTGTCCTTTTTCACTGTATAAGGTGTATAAAACTTCTACTACCTGGGAGAGTTCATCTTCATTCGAAGAGCTGGTTAATGGTTTTAAAGTATGGATCGCTCGGTCGACATCCCCTCTCTCTAAATATAGTTGGGCTTGGTCAAAAGCACCTAAAGCAAAACTGGTTGAAGAGAAGAGCAGAAGAAGGATTAAGATAAAAAACCCAGTCATCAAGTTATTTCTCAAACCACATCCTCCTTTTTTTACTAAAAATTTCTTTTTGTTATTATACCTCAATTTAAATTTTCTCAGAAAAAAAACTTGTCATGATCCGTGAATGATAGTAATATGAACAGAGCTGAATATTTTTTATAGGAGAAGAACATGATTAATAGCCGAGAGTTCTGGAATGAAGCCAAAGGAAGTTTTCGTCTTTTAATCAGCCGCCCGGCGTTTATTCTGCCAACCATTGGACCGGCGTTGATATTTTCTCTTATTTTATTTCTATCTCCAGGAAGACGATTGGTATGGATATCGTCATACTTTCAATCCTTTACTCTTGCTGGTTTGGGAATTGTTGGAATGTTTACCGTTTTTCTCGGTCTGTGTTTTCTCATTGCTCTGGTATGGGATTATCAATATCGCAACCTGGTCGATTTTCGCCGGGTTTACCGCATCATCCAGAGCCGATATTCGGATGTTCTTTTGGCTTGTCTGGGTTTGGGATTATTAATTGGATTCTTTTCGATTTGGTTTGTCTTCGCTGGATTTTTTTTGGCCTTTTTATTAATTTTTTGTTTACCGGCAATAGTTATCAGCGGAGATGACCCTTTTAGCGCTATAAAAACCAGTTTCCGCATGGTTTACGAAAATCTGGCCGAAGTGTTTGCTTTTTTCATCCTTTCATTGTCGTTGTTAATTATTGGGTATTTACTCACTTGGTTGATTCGCTTGATTCCAATTGTCGGAATTTTTATTAATATTCTATTTATTGCCTTTCTTTTGGCCTATATTGGAATCTTACTGACTCGTTTTTATTTAAGCCTTACTCGCTATTAAAGAAATTGAGATATTTCTCTTATTCCTATTGACAGAAATATACACTTTGATTAGAATTTAACAAATAGTTCCATAAAGATGTTTTCATTGTTGAGAAAGTTTTAGTTTTTTTTGATTTCTAAAGGAAAATTGTCCAGAGTTGGACAATAAGATTG
>DPKX01000266.1 GCA_003542295.1 Candidatus Atribacter hydrocarboniphilus | reverse complement strand
CCGCGCTGGATCACGGGTACTAATAGGCGCTCCATAGAGGAGTTCGGCGATGAGTGCCAAAGCTCGAATAGTTTTGGGTCCAACACCTTCAATTTCCAGTAAACTTTGGAAGTTTTTTGGTTGACGCTCGTAGGTTTTAAGAAGTATTTTATGAAAATACCGAGGGTTAAGGTCTCCAAGAGTAACTGGATGCCGACGTGACAAATTACATTCAACTATATTTTTTGCTTCAGCTTCAATCTTTTCCGGTTTTTCCTTAGCAAGATGGGCGATTGCGAGACGATTCGACTCGGCTTCGCCAGCAACCATATTCAAGAGAATGTTTCCCCGGTGGTTAGCACAGACCGCAGCGTGAGGCTCGTTAATAAATGATGAGAGGGTTGGCGAATACCAATGATAGCGACGCGCCCAGCCATTGGTGTCGTTCATTCCCTGCTGGATAACCGCCCAGTCACCTTCTTGGTTGAAAAGAAAGGTGTGATGGTAAAGCTGGTAGCCGTCTTGCACCGCGGTATTGTCTATTTTCGCTGACATTTTGCTGTTATATACTAATATTTCAGCATTGGAAATCAGAGATATTATTTCAGCTGATTGACGAATATCATCAGGAGTACGGCGTGATGCAGCTCCTTTCCCTCCGGCTACAGCTAATTTGAGTTCCGATTGGAGTCCTCGTAGTCCCTCTTTTACCGCTCCGCAAACCGTGGTCGTAACTCCTGAACTGTGCCAGTCGAAGCCCAAAACACATCCGAGAGCTTGAAACCAATAAGGATCGGAAAATTTTTTTAAGGTTTCACGAGTTCCGAATTCATATACCATGAGAGTGATGATTTCCCGAGAAAGTTTCACCATTCGTTGAAATAGCCAGGCTGGGGCTTTCCCTGAGTGAAGCGGTAAATTGGCTACCCCGGTTCGCATAATTTATATAATCTCCCTTCAAAATCCTTGAATTAAAAAAATGGAACCTGTAATTATTATACCTTCATCCTTACCTTCTCCTGTCAAGGGAGAGAGACAATCCCAACCTTTTTAGAAATTATAATCTTTAGCTGGTTGTGAGGAGCAACCTATCCTCTTTTCTTCCATGTTGCTTGACGAGAGAAGGTAAGGAGGTCAATATTCCTTTTATCATAATTTAATAATTAGTTTTCGAGATGAGCATCCAGAGTGATTTGAATATTAGAGAGCAAAACACTGACTGGGCAACCTTTCTTGGCTTCATCAGCAATAGACAAAAATTTCTCCTGGCTGATGCCTGGTACTTTAGCGGTACAATCAAGGTGGCTGGCAGTGATTTTAAAGCCTCCATCAACCATTTCCAGGCTCACTTTTGCTGTAACAGCAACCTGTTGGGGAGTGTACCCAGCTTCAGCAAGCATATTTGATAATGCCATAGCAAAACATCCAGAATGGGCGGCAGCAATTAATTCTTCTGGATTGGTACCTTTGCCATTTTCAAAGCGAGAAGTAAAAGAGTAATTTCCTTTGAAAGCACCTCCTCCGAATTCCACCGTTCCCCGTCCATTTTTAAGGTTTCCTTCCCAGATTGCTTGTGCAGTTCTATTTAACATTTCGATCACTCCTTAACTTTTAGGTTTTATTAGGTTAAACACTAAAAACTGATGATTATTTCACTCTTTGAAGCCCAAATGAATTTCTAATTTTTATTCATCAGAAAATCACAAAAGATAATTTTATAGATACCCACCCTTGTAAAAGCGGCGGTATCTATTTGTGGTAAAAATGCTAAGAAGTGTTAAATAATAAATTAAAGTTGGAAAATTAATGGGCTAAAATATTAAGGAAACAAAGAATAAGAAAGCAGGAAGAGCTAAAAATACACTCTGATACCAGGCTCATTTTCAACAATGAAACCTTATGTGGGGTTTGTGAACCTTGAGTCTCAGTTTATTGAATAAATTGAAGGGATAGCAAAATAGAATTATTCGTGGCTTAATGAATTAACTGAAAGAAAATGAATCTATTCAATTGATTGCGAAAATTGATTTATAAGTATTCAAAATTGTAGCTATTAATGGAGTAGTTATTTTGAATAAGATCAATACGATAGACTATATTCCCGGTGTTGTCTCGATCCGGAATTACTTCAAAATCAATGAGATTCATTGCAATAGCATTCGACAAGGCATCTCCTTTGGTTTTAAATGTTTTATTTTCTAATTTCATTGCCTTTCCCCTCCTTTTTATATAGATTAACCAAATGAAAAAATATTTCTATAGGAAGGAATTCCCATTTATTTGTTCCTAAGAGACTATTTTTTAAGAGCGGAAATGAGGAATAAGGCCTATAAGCAGTGGATAAAATGTTGGTCTCGTATTTACTTTGTTTTTCTAACCTGTAAATAGAGTGAGAGATGAGCGGTGAGAAATAATAATCACCCTTATCCAAACCTTCTCCCATCAAGGGAGAAGNNGAGGAGTGTAATGACCTGGCATTCTCTTCAGTTCAACCAATAAAAAATTTCCTCATTATAGTTAAAAAAGTTTAAGGAGTGATTGAGGAAACTGGTTTTATATTTCCTAAAATGGTAATTTTAGAAGAGCATAGACCGTTTGCCCCAAGAAATTCTATTGTTAAGTCAACAGGTGTTTCTTCATT
>DPKX01000188.1 GCA_003542295.1 Candidatus Atribacter hydrocarboniphilus | reverse complement strand
ATGATGAAAAGATGAGATCCTCACGCGGAAAAGCACCGCTCAGGATGACGGCACTGTAAACAGTTACTGGATTTACAGGATAAACCCTCATGCTGCTTCGCAGGACCGTTTAAATATGAAAACTTTGAGGGTCTATCTTTTCGGTATTTAAAATATTTTTATCTAACACTGTGGTTTGAATTTCTGAAACAATTGTTTAGAAGGAAGCTGATGTAATGAAATTGATTCCAAAACAACCCGGAGTTCTTGGAATAGATGTTGGAACTAGCGGGATGAAAATGGCTTTTTATGATTTTGAAGGGAATGAAATCCTTATGACGAGAGAAGAATATCCAACTTATCATCCCCTTCCAGGATGGATTGAGCAATCGCCGGAGGATTGGTGGAATGCGGTCATTCATGGGTTGAATACTTTTTGGAAGAGGAATTTAAATCCTCATCAAATTGCGGCAATTGGTTTGAGCGGCCAGATGGAAAACTGCTTACTTCTTGATCAATCGGGTAAACCCCTTCATCGAGTATTACTCTACTCCGATTCTCGTGCAACTCGAGAAGCCGATTTGATAAATAGAAAAAAAAGAATCTTACAATTTTTTGGAAATCGAATTGACCATGCTACGACGATAGCAAAACTACTCTGGATAAAAAGGAATCATCCAGAATGGTATCATTCAGCTGAAACAATGATCAGTGGCGCCAAGGATTATATTATTTTCCGTTTCACTAACCATCTTGTAACCGACCCGACCAATGCTTCAACGACTGGTTCTATGAATATTCTTTCAAAACAATGGGGAAAGTCTATTATAGAAGATATCGGTTTGCACAGTTCACTTTTCCCCGCCATCGTTTCGGCAAAGGAGCAGGTCGGTGTCGTTAGTAAAGATGCCTCAATACAAACCGGAATCACTACCGGATGTCCGGTTTTTTGTGGGTTGGGGGATGCCGGTGCATCACAGGTAGGAGCGGGAGTGATCGGCTCCGATCGTATGCATTTTTATCTGGGGGAACCACCGGCTAGGTTGCAATGGTAAAACCTGATTACTATCTACCCCAATCTGAAGGACTTTTTATTCTCAACGGCCCGGATTTACGACAATATTTATATATTGCACCATTGCTCAACGCCGGCCGTGCCTATGATTGGATTTTAAGGATTACAACAGGAGACAAGAAAAAAAATATCGCGAGATGGAACACCTTTTCTCTACCGTCTCTTGTGGATCGAATGGGGTATGCTTTTTGCCCTATTTAGTTGGAGAACGATGTCCCCATCGAGATTCAAATACAACCGGTGTATTTTTTGGCCTCACAGATCAGACAACCGATCTTGAGATGATCCGAGCAACTATAGAGGGAGTGACGTTTGGAATTCGGCAGTCTCTTGAAATAATGATGGATTCGACTATACTGAATGAGATTGTTTTAATCGGTGGTGGAAGTCAGAGCAAGCTTTGGTGTCAAATGATAGCCGATGTATGCGGAAGTAAAGTAACAGTTCCAATTGGAAGTTCCGTAGGTCCTTGTTTCGGTGCTGCGCTTTGCGCCTTGGTGGGGATGAAGGTAAAGAGAGATTTTTCCGATATTGAACCTTTATGGACTCAAGGCCGACAATTTTACCCTCAAGAAAAGAACCGAGAGGTATATCAAAACTTGTTTCAATTCTACACAAAACTGTATCCAACATTAAAACCTTTATTTAAGAAGAATAAAAATGACGAAGGATCGAGATGATATGATGATCCAAAAAAACTGAAAATAGTAACAACCAAAGCAATGAGACATTATTATCTTAAAGAATCGTTAAATTTTGCTCTTTCATATTAAAATAAATTCTAATTCTTAAGAATTAATATATTTCATGAAATTGACGATTATCTCCATAGAATTGGTGATATTTAATTATAATCAAAAGGAGAGGATTTCAGTCTATTTGTATAATTCTATAGTAATTCTAAAAAAGGTTGATGGGAAAAATAAGTTGAATTTTTGTAAACTCCCATGGTGTATGCATATTAACAAACCTTTCGTATTAATAAAAAAATAATAACTAGGTTACTTTTACCATGTTGCTATTTGAAAAAAGGAGGGTTATAAATTGCGGTATTTTAAGGTTCTGGTACCTATCATTGTTCTTATCCTGGCACTAATTGTCGAAGGAGGATGTTTTCAAAAACCAATATTTTCACCAAGTAAATCCACCATCAAAGGAAAAATTGTCAATCAGATTATTCATAAGTTGGAAAAAAAGATGAGTGAACAAGCAGTAACCGACGCTGTAATCAATGTAATTGATCCTAAGACGGGTTTTACTCTGGCTCGGTCAACAACCGATCAAAATGGTTTTTATTCTCTTCACGTCCCATCAGGAGGACCTTATGTAGTTCAAGCCGAGAAAGAAAAATTAAGATTAACAAAAGTTATTCCAGTTATGAAAGCCGGAGAAACCAAAATTATTCAATTAACCGATGCTCGAAATACTGCCTTGGCTTTAATATTTCAAGAATTAAAAAAAAGAGGTCAGTTTACCGAAGATTTCGATGAGAATTGCTATTTAAATAACCAATATTTTTCTGATTTAGAAAGTTCGGTTAATGCAGCATTATTAAATAGTAAAGATCCAGCTAAAAATCAAATGGTTCAGAATTATACGCTCTTGGTTCTTTCCCAGTCTGGCTTAGACCCCCAAAACAATCTTGGGCAAACAGCCTCTCTTTATCCGGCTTACCGAGCGGATAAAAAAAGTGGGTTTTCCACTCTTAAACTGCAATTAAATGATCAAGCTGCAGCCTTTGCTATGGATTTCAGTGAGAACGAATCATCGACTCAAACCATTATTACCCTTACCGTACCCTACGGAACCGATGTTTCCAACCTGGTTGCGACTTTCACGACTTCAGAAGGTTCAACGGTAACGGTTGGAAGCGTAATCCAGGAGAGTGGAGTAACTCCCAACGATTTCTCCCGACCGGTAGAATATATGGTAACGGCTCAAGACGGTGTTTCTAAAAAGACCTATACTATTTCGGTGGTGGTTGCTCCCAATACTGAGTGTGAAATCAAAGAAATGAAATTTTCCTCTTTCGATTCAGAGGTAATTGGGGTTATTGCTGATAATAATATTACCCTTACCGTACCCTACGGAACCGATGTTTCCAACCTAGTTGCGTCTTTTGCATTTTCGGAAGAAGCAACTGTTACAGTGGGAAACGTAGTTCAAGTGAGTGGAATAACTCCCAATGACTTCTCCCAACCGGTGGAATATCTTGTCACCGCCCAGGATGGGATTAATAAAAAGACCTTTACTGTTAGTGTAGATATCGCTCCCAATACTGAATGCAAACTAATTACTTTTGGTTTTGTTGATCCACCGGTTAAAGTGAAGGTAACTGATGAAGAAGAATCATCATCACGACCCTGATTTAATGACCTAAAAATGTACCTTGATCAAAAAGTCTATCCTGAAAAACCCACGGGCTTGATATATCAAGCCCCAACAAAAAATTAAAAAAACGGGGGAGTGCAAATAGATTGCGCTCCTTCAATTTTGTTGTTTGTTAAGACACGATTAATCATGACACCAAATTGGTTTATAGGAATATGAATAACAAGAATACACCTCAAAAAGACAAGTTTATTTTAAACAGTGACCGAATACAGGCACTTACCGATGGAATCTTTGCCATTGCCATGACCCTCATGGTTTTGGGTATTGACCTTCCCAAGTCATTAAATGAAGTTGATTCCAATTCACTTGGGAAATATCTCCTCAGCCTGAGACAAGACTTCTTTCATTATTTTTTGAGTTTTATCCTATTATCTCTTTTTTGGGTTGAACATCATCAGCAGTTTTATTACATAAAAAAAATTAATCGTAAGGCACTCTGGATTAATATATTCAATCTCTTATTTGTTGCTTTGTTTCCCTTTTCTACTTCACTTATGGGAGACTACGCTTCCCAATCAATTGCAGCTGTTTTCTTTATATCCAACCTGCTGGTGATCGAAATATTTTTTTATCTAAACTGGGTTAATGCTATTTCTCATAAAGAATTAATTGTTTCTGATATAAATGAAGGAATCATTTTTGAAAAAAAATCACATCATCTTTTTTTCATTATTATGTCACTGATATGTTTAGTTCTGGCCTTTATAATTCCGGAATGGAGTACCCTTCCTTTTGTTCTTACTTTTTTTCATCGTTCAATTTTAAAAGATAAGAAAAATCTTCAAAATAAATAATAACTATCCCTTAACCGCTCCTGCAGTGAGTCCTTCGACCAGATATTTTTGGAGGAGTAAGAAGACGACTAAAACCGGGAGAGTTGCCACGACACTGGCTGCCATCATATCCTCCCAGCGAACGTCAAATTCCCCCACAAAAGAAAGAACAATCCCCGGCGGTAGAGTTCGCATCGCATCTTGAGACATCAGGGTGAGAGCGAACATAAACTCATCCCAGGCAGACAAAAATGCAAAAATACCAATAGCCACAATTCCCGGAGAAACTAACGGAATGACGACCCGCCATAGAGCACTCATTCGACTACAACCGTCGACCAAGGCTGCCTCTTCGAGCTCAACTGGAATTTTATCGAAAAAGCCTTTGATCATCCATATACAAAAGGGGAGAGAGAAGCTGGTGTAGGCGATAATCAAGCCGGTATAGGTATTTAAAAGTTTCAAGCGCATAAACATGATGTAGAAAGTAATTAAAAACATAGGAAGGGGAAACATCTGAGTCATGAGAATAACAGTGAATAGGCTTTTTCTCCCTCGCCGGTGAAAACGGGAGAGTGCGTATCCAGAAAAAATGGCCAAGAGGATACAAAATAGAACGGTTGCGCTGCAAACAATTAAGCTGTTTTTAAAATAGGTTAAGAAATTAACCCCACCAGCACCTGCTCGGGAAATAAAAATTCGTTGATAAGCACTCGTCGTTGGATTACGAGGAATCCAACGTGGTGGTGTTTCAAACAAATCATGGTGTTCTTTAAATGAAGTGGAGACCATCCAAATAATGGGGAACATCACGGCAGCAAGCAAAAGAATAATGACGATGTATTGAACAGTTCCAGATACGAATCTAATGGTTCGGTAGTGCGACAATTTAATCACCTTCCCCGAATTTTAAGGCTTTGATATAAGTAAGACTAAAAATGAGCATGGCAATGAGAGAGAGCGAGCCCATAGCGGCACCCATGCCCATATCGTAATTCCGAAAAGCGGTTCGATAAATTTGAATTCCCATCGTCGTCGTCTGATAAACGGGACCGCCCTTGGTGAGAATCCAAATGATGGTAAAGTTTTGAAATTCCCAGATTATTTCTAAGATGGTTACAATGATAATAATTTCCTTGAGGCTGGGCAAAATAACGTATCGGAGTCGTTGAAAAAAAGTTGCCCCATCAATGGTCGAGGCTTCAAAGAGTTCCTTGGGAATAGTCTCAAGACCGGCTAAAAGCATCAGCATAAAGAAGGGAAAGTATTTCCAACTTGTTGCCAGAATTACCGAAGGCATAGCTAAACTGGGATTAATCAGCCAAGACTGGAATTGGTTGATTAATCCCAGGTCTTTAAGGAGGAAGTTTAAAATACCATATTGAGGATTGAAAATCCAAAGCCATAGCAAAGCCACAACTGTTGATGGGATAACCCAAGGGAGAAGAAACAGGCTGCGGAAGAGACTTCGGTTTCGGATTGGACCATACAGAAGGAGGGCAATGAGGAAACCGAAAAAGAACGAAACCCCGGTAGAACCGATACAATAAAGAAATGTTCGGTACAGGGATATCCAGAAAATCCGGTTTCCAAAGAGCAACATCCGAAAATTCTGCAAACCATTCAAAACTATCCCCCGTGCTGGATCGGTAAGTCGGTAATAATGAAAGCCGAGAAAGATCCCATTGATCAAGGGGTAGCCAATGGTAAGAAACAAAATGGTTACTGATGGGAGTATAAGAAAGAGATAGAGCCTCTTATCGCTTCGCTTTTTGCCGATTCGCATTTTCGTTCTTCTCCCTGTTGAGTATGTTACATGGATAGTTCGATTTTGATCTGACGAGCGGCTTCATCGAGGGTACTTTGGACGTCGCGACCCATCAGAACCACTTCTTGAACGGCTGCCATGACGATTTCTCCAACTCGACCCCAACGAGGTCCCCAACCAAGCGGTTTTTTCATGTACTCGGTCTGGTTCAATACCTGTCGGACAAAAGGATCGTCCTTGTATATCGGATCGTTAAGGAGTGAAATCCGTGTGGGCATGAGACCGGTATCTTGGTAGTAAGTCTTGGTGATTTCTGGATCACTGATGAGGAATTCCATATACTGCCAAGCTGCTTCCTTGCTTGGACTATCTTTGGCGAGGACGAGCATGTGTGAGCTCGGGTTTGAATACCCATAGGGAACGTCATCTGGAATGGCTGGACCTTTAGGAATAGGTGCCAATGCCCAGTCTTTATCAAATTCTTCTTGACGTGGATTCAAACCGCGCAGTATACCCCGAATCCAGGGACCTTCCAACATAAAACCGAGTTTTTCCTGGGCGAAAATAACCCGAATTTCTCGGATGTAAAGGCCAGGATCCATATACTTATTTTTTACTAGACTGTTAACCCATTCAATCGCTTCAACACCGGCGGCATTGTTAAGAATTACGTTTCCTTCTTGGTCAAAAACCTCTGCTCCGAAGTTCCATAGCCAGGGATGGAGATAATCAGCTGAGAAAGAATCTTTGGATAAATTGAGCTCAATTCCTAGTATATCATCTCCCAATCCCGATATGGCAGCAATAGCCTGATTAAAATCGTCCATGGTTTGAGGTGGTTGATCGGGATTAAAACCGGCTTTTTCCATGAGAACCTTGTTATAGCAAAGGAGATTTGGATTATCGTTCCAAACGAGAGCATACTGTTCACCCTGGGCACGACCTAAATCAAGTGAGCTCGGGAAAAGGTCTTGAAGTAACTCTTCGGAAAAATATCCGCTGAGAGGTTCTAAACCACCCATTGCTGCTAACTGCTCCAGCCAAATGACATCGACAGTCGTAATATCCGGTGGGTTTCCGGCAGCGATCATAATGGCGAGCTGATCAGGAGTTTCCTCGTAAGGCAGTGGAACCGTCTCAATATCAATATCCGGATGCATTTCTTCAAATTTTCTTTCCGCCTCTTGCAAGACACTAATTCCTCCCGATGTAACCTCGGCTGCCATCCAGCTGTAAAAACTGACCTTAGTTTGAGCCGTGGATAGAGCGGATAAGGAGAAAACAACCATCATTACTATAACAACCACGATGAGCAATCGATTAATTTTCATAGTTTTACCCCCTTCTTGAAAAGTTTTTAAAAAGCGAAAAATTTTACAAATTTTACTCTTCATCCCTCCTTTCTTCGAAAAGAGAAATGATCTGATCCATCTCCCTTAGACTGTCTGGTGAGATGGCCATTTTTGTAGGCCGAGATAAGTAAGAGTCAATTCTTTGCCGAGCGACCAATACCACATCATTCATACCGGAAGTCTGGCAATTTTGGTAATGATCAAGGATTGAAACCTTACTTTTCCAAAATTGGTCACTGCGCAGATGAGTGAGGGTTGATTGTTCCATAAGATAATTTCCCCGCTGTCCAACTCGGCGGATTTCATCGAGAAATATGGTTTCTCGACTGACTTCCATACCTCGTAAGATTCGTTTTATCATTCCAATGATTTCGGCATCAAGGATCAATTGCTCTAAACTGATGGTAAGACCGGTAGCGAACATTCCAGCATTAACGATTAAATGATTACCAGCCAATGCTGAAATAAAAGCGCTGAGGGTTCTTTCCCAGGAGTTTTGCTCATCGTGAAAATGGGAATCAGAATTTGGAGCTGTGGTATGAGAAGGGATGTGATAAAATGCAGCCATTTGGGCACCAGCAACTCTTAAAATATTAGTTTCAGGGGTACCGATAACTGCCATATTCGAGCGCATATCATAGACCGTCCAAGAACTGGCATATATAACCGGTGTTTTCTCTCGAATCAGTTGGGAAAAAACAATACCTGAGAGGCACTCAGCATTATGCAAGGTTAAAAGACCAGCTAAGGTGTAAGGAGCAGAAGCTCCGGCGATTGGCTCAGGGAGGATGGCGAGAGGGATGCCATTTATACACACTTCATACAACGCCTCAATGGTTCCTTTTTCCCAAAAGAGAGGGCTGGTGGGAGAAAGCTGACTGATTAAAAACGGACGGTTGGAAACATCCGGATTAATAGCTTTTGCCATTTGAATGACTGCTCGATTGATGCCAGCACTTTCCGAGGAATAATAAAGAGGTTTTGCCGAATTTTGAAAAGCAGCCCTGACAGCGTAAAGGAGGGTTGATTCAGCTGGAGTATCCTGAGGCATAACCGGAATGCCGATGAGATCAATTTCATCCAGCTGGTCAGCTATACAGACGAATTTCTCAACATCTTCAACCAAAGAATCTCTTCGTATGCCAGTTTGGTGATCAAGAAAAAAAACCGCATTGTGTCCGCAGGCAAAAAGAGGCTCCCCCTGTCCGATCCTTTTCCAAGATTTATCGTCCACAGTAAAGAGGGCGAAAGAAGATGGAACTTGTTTCAAACAAGAGTTTACCACCGATGAGGGTATCCGGACTACTCCCGAATTATGGTCGACCGGTAAGCCTTTCTCAGCTAAAAAACTTCGGACCATATCACTGAGTACAACCACACCCTCTTGCTCGAGTATTTCGAGAGTTGCATCGTGGATGAGGTGGATTTCTTCTTGAGATAATACTTCCGTTTGATTCAGTTTCAAGATGACTGCCCTCCTTTATTATTATTTATATCATACACTCTGGCAAAATCTTCCACAATTTTTTTAATTTTTAAAATAGATTTACATTTCAACCATTTACGGGTATTTTAAATCGTAAAGAATGATAAAAGGAACTCAAGAATTGATCACCAGCTATTCATCAAGAAAGTACTCTCGTAATTTTTCTAATGATTTTTCATCAGACAGGGTTGGCCAATATTCGAGTCCAAAGAAACCATCATATCCTGTTTCCTGTATGGCTAAAAATATATTTCTATAATCTAATTCACCATAAAAATGTTCATGTCGTCCAGGAACACCGGCAGAATGGAAATGACCAATTAGTTCGACATTCTCTTGAATGGTTGAGATAATATTTCCTTCCATGATTTGCATATGATAAATATCGTAGAGCACTTTGATTGAAGGACTATTGACCTGTCGAATGATATCAAAACCAAGAACTGATGAATCTAAGAAATATCCTTTATGATCGACTTTTGAATTCAGAATTTCTAAGCAAACCACGATTCCAGCTTTTTCAGCCAAACTGCTGATAGCTTTTAAATTTTTTATGATTTGATTCTTTTGAATTTCTATGGATTGTCCGTCATCTTCTCCGGTAAGAACAATAACCCTTTTAGAACCAATTAGTTTGAGCAATTCGAGAGATTCGGAAAAGTGTTGAAGGTATATATTGGTGTCGGTGTGTAAACGGATATTTCCCCAGGGATCTTGCAGAGTACAGATGCCAATTTTAATCCCGGTTTTTTGGCAGTAATCGGCAATTCCTTTAAGATCCTTTCCGGATAAATCCCAAAATTCCACTGCGTTGTAACCGAGACTATGGATGGACTGGATTTTTTCTAAATCAGTTTTTCCATTAAACAGCGGTTCAAAACAGACTGAAATCTCTACCATTTTAATCCCTCCTCGAGGATGAATTGATTCAGGTGAGGGAAACAATAATTTACCCTTACCCAAAAAAGGACCACTTTCTATAATTTATTGATTCCAAATCCGAGGGTTGTATCTTTTTAAAAAGGCGGAGGTTAACCCTTGGTTATTTCCTGTTAAACGTTGGAAGTAATCATCGATCGAAAAAAAGAGGGTACACATGATTTCCTCATTTTTTCCCAGAGTCACAGTTTTTACCCGAGGTAGGAAAAGAACTGATCGTTGAAGTCTTTGAACTATCCTTTCTTGAAGAATTTCAGAAAATATTTCGGTTACCTTGCCTCCAAGGACCAAAAAATCTGGGTTGAGCATTGCAACTAAATTAACCGCTATTCCCTCGGCTTTTTCTAAAACCGGCTTTAAAATTGTTTCACATTGGGGATCACCCTTTAAAAAAGTTTTGCGTAAAATCATAATTTCATCGTTTTCCGATTGCCTTTGATTTCCGGCAAAAGAGTTGGGACATTTTTCTCGAAAATCCTTAAGGATAGTATTTAAAGAGATTTCGCTTTCCAGGGGAGGAATATCATGAAGAGAAATGGGGCCTATTTCATCCACAGGTTTACAAACCATATAACCAACTTCTCCAGCAGCTCCTTGAGAACCACGATAGATTTTTCCATTAAGGAATAAACCAGCTCCAACTCCCCTTCCCAGGTGCAGATAGACTAAACTGACATTTGGAACATCAGAACTCAGTATTCCTTCACCAAATGCCATAGCGACTACCTTGTCAAAGACCAAAACCGGACAGGGAAATTCCCGAGAGAAAATTTCCCGAATTTTTGCTCCTTCCCACTCAAAAAGACTGGAAATTTTACCCATTTTATGGATAAGATCTAATTCGGGATCGTAAATACCCGGGATTCCTATTCCCAAGGAAACCAATTGTGACCAGGACTTGTGATTTCTGATTAGAAATTCATTCAGTATTTTTTTGAGAAACCCAGCTAATTCTATAGGAGTAGGGTATTTTTTGGTTATTATTTCTTCTTTGTAAAGCAGTTGGCCAGAAAGATTAGATACGGCAAATTCGGTTATATTCCCGGGAACTAATCCTGCTACCAATTTGTTGTCGGGAACAAAAGAAAGAAGGATTGGTTTTCGCCCACCTCGAGAGACCCCCTCAGAATCCTCACGAATTATTCCTTCCTTTAAACATTCTCTAATAATGTGGGAAACGACTGCTGGGCTGACATCAGCCTTTTCAGCTAGATCAGCCCGACTAAGAAGTGAATGATTCAATAAAAAACCAAGGATTTTTCCTCGGTTTAAAAACTTCATATCCCGATGTTTCAAAGGATTACCTCACAAAAAAGAATTGAGGGAAAACAGTTAAGAATTTCATAAATAGGCTCGAGCAACTTTACGAATTGCCTCTACGGTAAGGTCACAATCTTCTTCACTCATTTGGGGTGGAATGTCAAGGTGAACAGAACGATCCAAAAGAGTCAGGGTTTGTGGGCACATCTCTCGGTTATAGTTCGGAGCTGATCCTTTATGATAGGGACAGGTATATGGACAACCTTCGGGAGTTGGAGTCCATTTATTCATGATCATTTCCCAGTGGGAATAAATGTGCCAGTCAGGGATCCCCTTATTGAAAATAGAACTGGCTTCAACACCTTCAGCTTTTAAGGCAGTAGCAAACTTTTCGGCTAATTGCCCATTTTCTAAAAAGAAAACCAAGGAAATACCAGTATCTCCATCCGGGTCATGAACGTGCCTTAGCTCGATTCCTGGAATATCACTGATACCATTTTTAATTCTGGATTTATTTTTGCGCATTCTGTTGAGTATGCCGTCAAGTTTGTGAAGCTGAGCAAGCATCACCGCACCGATGAGTTCGGACATTCGGAAATTAACTCCGGGGAAGAGTTCTCCCTGGTAACGAGCTGAAGCGAATCGCTTGGCTGGACCACCCGGTCTCCAACAAGCAGCAGTATCATGATAAGCTTGGGCACGGTCGAAGTAGAGTTCGTTATCAGTTGTAATCATACCACCTTCACCAGCAGTGATAATTTTATGAAACTGGAAACTAAAGGCGTTACAATCGCCAAAGCTCCCCAAATGCTTTCCTTTATAGCTTCCCCCACAAGCTTGGGCAACATCTTCAATGACTTTAAGGTTGTGTTTTTTTGCGATTGAGAGGATTCGATCCATATTACAGGGGACTCCGCGCATGTGCACGGGAATTACTGCTTTGGTTTGTGGGGTGATTTTCTTTTCCAAATCAACAGGATCAATGGTGAGCGAATTGTCCACCTCAGCGATAACTGGAATCGCTTTTGCCGCTAATATTGCAGCGCAGGAGGCAAAGAAAGTGTATCCCGGGACGATCACTTCATCACCAGGACCAACACCGACTGCTACAAGAGCGGTGATTAAAGCTGAGGTGCAAGAATTCACCGCTAATGAGTGTCTAACTCCTATTTTACCAGAAAACTCTTCTTCGAGCATTTTGACTCGAGATGGGTATTCTCCTGGCCCGTAATAACGGAAAAGATATTTATTATCCAGAACTTCCAATACGGCTTGCTTTTCTTCTTCTCCGATTTCCAAACCACCAGGAAACATAGGTATGGCTGGAGTGGTTTTAACCGGTTTTCCGCCTTCAATGGCAAGTTTTTCTTTGTCTGAGTTAGGCGACATAAATATTCCCTCCTATTTTAACTTCGTTTTTATTATAAAAAAATAAAGTTTAAAGTCAACCAACCAATCAGTTATTTTCAAAAATCTTAAGATTAAAACCAGAAATTTCCATTTTTTAAGCCCTGGTTAAAATAATTTCTTAAACATTAGATAATAGAATAAAGTGGGAGGGTATTATCTTATCCAGAATTAAAATTTTTATCAAAGTTCACTTGGGAATTTGAAAAATGTTAGGATTTATTTATCATATTTTATAAGGTCCTATTTGTAGAAAATAAGGAGGAATTATCTTGAAAACCAGAAATTTTCTATTATTTATTATCTTTTGTTTTTCTTTGATTTTAATTTTTACTGGTTGCCTTAACAAACCAGCAGAACCGACATCCTCACCCTCACCAACCGCTCCTCTTAATCCAAAAATTACATCAATATCTCCGGATTCGGGTCCCTCTGGAACGAAAATAACTCTTTTTGGATTAGACTTCGGAGCAGTACAGGGGTCAAGTCAATTAGTGTTTAAAAGAGGTGATAATAAAACTTTTGAAGCCGAAATCATTACCTGGTCGGATTTGAATATTTATGCTCGGGTTCCTCAACTCATGAAGGATACTTATAAAGTCTATGTTATAGTTAATGAGGTATTAAGCAATCAGGTGGAATATGAATTAAAGCCGGTAGGTTCGGGAACAACCTGTACTCAGTGTGGCCGACAATAAGTTATCGAGAAGTAAATTAAAAAGGAGGAAGTGGTGAAAGGCAAAGTCATAAAAAGGGGTCAAGGTAAAATAATTATGGAAGGAGACGAATGTACTGAGATTTATGCTTTTACCGATAAAATTGTTTTTTCCGTAAGTACTCTCCTTCCCGGTCAACGTGCCTGTTTAGATTTTGGTCATAAAAATGCCGATGAAATCTGTTATGTGATCCAAGGGAAAATCGTGATTCATTTTC
>DPKX01000306.1 GCA_003542295.1 Candidatus Atribacter hydrocarboniphilus | reverse complement strand
ATCTCACTGAAGAAGCAAAGGAGGAGCAGCCATGAGCTATGATGCCAAAGTAGTTTATGAACTCAGAAACATAAGTGGCGCAGGAGTTATGGAATGCAAAAAAGCCTTAGAAGAAACCAACGGAGATATGGAAAAAGCCTGTGAGCTTCTTCGTAAGAAGGGGATTGAAACAGCAGCAAAGAAACAAAGCCGATCAGCCGAACAGGGTCTCATCGGTTCTTACGTTCATACTGACGGGAAGATAGGCGTATTGGTGGAAGTCAACTGTGAAACTGACTTTGTTGCCCGTACTGAAGAATTTGTCAACTTTGTCAAAGAATTAACTCTTCAAATCGCCGCCCAAGCCCCCCGCTGGGTAGCGATTGAAGATGTACCTGAAGATATCCGTAAGGAAGAAGAGAAGATCTACCAAGCTCAGCTTAGTGAAAGCGGTAAACCTGAAGCAGTCCAAAAGAAAATTGTTGAAGGGAAGCTGAATAAGTTTTATCAGGAAAACTGTCTTCTCGAACAGGAATACATTCGAGATGGTGATAAAAAAATTAAGGACTTATTGGTGGAAACTATTGCCAAAGTGGGTGAGAATATAATCATTAAACGATTTGTTCGTTTAAAACTTGGTGAAGAATAGCATGGGTAAAAAGGTGAAGCCGCTTTATCGCCGGATTTTATTAAAGTTATCCGGGGAAGCGCTGATGGGGTCACTCTCTTCGGGTATTGATAACAGAGTATTAGAGTATTTTACTCAAGAGATTAAGCAGGTTCACCAACTAAAGATAGAAATCGCCATTGTCGTTGGTGGTGGAAATATCTTTCGAGGGCGTACTGCCGGAGATCGGGGAATAAGCCGAGTGACCGCTGATAATATGGGGATGTTGGCAACGGTTATTAATGCCTTAGCACTTCAAGATTTTCTTGAAAATGCTGATATCCCCACTCGAGTCCAAACTGCCATAGAAATGAGGGCGGTAGCAGAACCCTATATTCGAAGACGTGCTATTCGTCACTTGGAAAAAGGACGGGTGGTCATTTTGGCAGCCGGGACCGGGAATCCTTACTTTACAACCGATACTGCAGCTGCTCTCCGAGCTGCTGAGATCAAAGCCGATGCAGTTATTAAAGCGACTAAGGTTGATGGTGTGTATGAGTCAGACCCGGTAACTAACCGGAATGCAGTCAAATATGAAACCATCAGCTACCTTAATTTGCTAAATCTCGGGCTGAAGGTTATGGATTCGACTGCAGTTTCTTTGTGCATGGATAATAATATTCCTATCATTGTTTTTAACTTTAACCAAACTGGCAATCTTTTAAGAGTCATTTTAGGTGATAAAATTGGAACTTTTATTTCTCAGGAGGGAGGATAATGGCAGAACAATTAAAGGATTTATTAAAGGATATTGAGAAAAGAATGAAAGCGGCTATTGCTGTTTTGCGAGACGAACTGTCCCATGTGAAAACCGGTCGAGCCACTCCGGCTCTCATTGAGAATGTGATTGTTGATTATTATGGAAGTATGGTTGAATTAAAAACCATAGCATCAATTAATACACCCGATGCGAAGACCATTGTTGTTCAACCCTGGGATAAAAATGCCCTCCAACCGATTGAAAAGGGTATTTGGAAATCCGATTTGGGTTTTAACCCAGTGGTCGACTCCAACATTATTCGAATCAATGTTCCTCCATTAACCGAGGAAAGACGAAAAGAGATTGCCAAATTTACTAAGAAAACAGCCGAAGAAGCCAAGGTTGCAATCCGTAACTTAAGACGTGAAGCCAACGATGGAATTAAAAAGTTGGAAAAAGACGGGGTTATTTCTGAAGATGAGAGTAAAAAAACAGTGGCAGAAGTTCAAAAAATGACTGATGAATTTACCAATGAAATAGATGGAATATGGGAGAAAAAAGAAAAGGAAATCATGAGTATTTAGAATTTGGCATCCATCATGTAGCTATTATCATGGATGGGAACGGTCGTTGGGCACAAGCTCAGGGGAAACCGAGATTAGAAGGTCATCGGCGGGGAGTTGAGACCGTTCGGATGGTGGTTAAAGAAACCTGGGATGAGAAAATCCCTTTTCTCACCCTCTATTCTTTTTCTACCGAGAATTGGCGACGACCAATAAATGAAGTACAAGGACTGATGCAAATCTTTATCGAGGCAATAGATCGTTATGCTGATGAATTGCATCAGAATCAGGTGAAAGTTAGATTTATAGGAAAAAAAGAGGGTTTTCCCGATCATTTGACCGAACGAATGGAAAACCTGGAGAATTTGACCGAACAGAATCAGGGTTTGACATTGAATTTGGCTTTAAATTATGGTGGGAGGGATGAAATAATCAGGGCATTTCAAAAATTCCTCCAGATCCCATTGAATCAGAGAGGAGATATTGATGAAGATTCCTTTCGACAATATCTCGATACCGGGAATCAACCCGATCCCGATCTCTTGATCCGAACTGGTGGAGAAAAACGTTTAAGCAATTACTTACTCTGGCAATTGGCTTATAGCGAGCTCTATTTTACCGAGGTTCTTTGGCCTGATTTTTCATCTCGAGACTATCATCAAGCACTTGCCGATTTTGTCAGCCGAAAAAGAAAATTTGGGGGATTAGGCTAAGAGGTGACCAAACTTTCCCAGCCGACGGAATTTAAACTGAGAACCTTTAGTATTCTATTAGCCTTGCCTCCTTTCTTATTTTTAATGGTATATCATGTCTAAACCCTGATAGCGGTATTTGCTGCTCTTTCGGTTTTCACTTTTCAAGAGTATATACAGATGGTCCATTGTAAAACCCCACACCGATTCACCAATGTGTTAATCATCATAGCTATGGTTTTATTTTACTTTTCTTTCCTTTATCCTCATTCATTGATACCGATTGGTTGGTATATTTTCTTTATTCTTTTAGTTTGGTGGAGTTTTTACGATCGATCCAGAATAGTTGAACGGATTAGTTTTTTCTTTTTTGGAATTGTTTATTGTATCGGGCTCCCTTTTTTTTGGATAAAAACTGGTCTCGATTATGGTCGATGGATTCTGGTTGGTTTTGCTTGTATTGTCTGGTTAAATGATATTGGTGCGTATCTTGTTGGTAAAAAGTGGGGCCAACACAAAATAGCTCCCGCAATTAGTCCTGGTAAAAGCTGGGAGGGATTATGGGGAGGAATTGCCCTGAGTTGTGGAGGAGCCCTATTTTTAAAAATATTTTTTCTATCTGGTTGGACAGTCTATCAATCTCTATTGATTGGATTGATAATAGCCGTGGTCGGTTTTATTGGAGATCTCCTTGAATCATCGATGAAAAGAGAATATCAATTAAAAGACTCTGGACAATTCTTGCCCGGTCATGGAGGATTCCTTGACCGATTTGATTCCTTTTTTTTTGTAGCCCCAATGATTTATTTTATTCAAACTTGGTGGGGAGGCTAAGATGAGAGTTGCAGTAATTGGATCGACGGGTTATTTGGGAGAGCAGATTTGTAATGTTCTCTCTTATTTTCCCGAATTTGAAGTGAAGACATTAGTTGCGAATGTAAACCGGGAAAAACTCATTCAACAAGCCCGAAGTTTTCGAAATCCATCGATTTATCTTGCCAATCCTGAAGCGAATTTTAGAGCCGCTGCTGATTTAAAAGAATCGGAGATTGCGGTTTTAAAAAACCGAGATGAAGTTAAAGAAATACTTTTAGGAGATTCTGTTGATGGAATATTTTTTGCGTTGTCAGGGATTGATTGGATTGACCTTTTTTATGATTTGTTAATCACCAATAAGACCATTTGGATGGCAACAAAAGAAATCATCGTCGCTGGAAGTGAGCTTTGGAAAGGCGAAAGAGATTTAAGCCAACATAAAAATATTATTGCATTGGATAGCGAACATAATGCTATCCATCAGCTCATTCAAGGCTATAACAAAGAACATATTGCCAAGATTTATCTCACAGCTTCGGGAGGAGCGTTTTATGAATGGCAAGGAGATCTGAATGAAATTACTCCTGAAATGGCTCTCTCTCATCCCAATTGGAAAATGGGAACCAAGATAACTGTTGATTCGGCGAATTTAATTAATAAAGGTTTAGAGGTGATTGAAGCCAATTGCCTTTTTCGATTCCCTTATTCCCAAATTGATGTTCTCATCCAGAGAGAAAGTGTAATTCATGCTCTTCTCGAGAGAAAAGACGGCTTTATAACGGCGCTTCTTTCCAAACCAGATATGAAATCGGTTATTTTGCATGCTTTAAAAACCGAAAGAACTTTTCCTTGGGAAGAATATAAAATGGATTTTACCCGACTGCACCAATTGCATTTTGATTATCCAGTTCCTGATCGTTTCCAGGGTTTTTATCTCGCAGTTAAGGTAGGATGCTTGGGGGGAGGGTATCCAGCTTTCTTTTGTGGGGCTGATGAAGCATGTGTTCAGGCTTTTCTCAGTCACCGAATTGGGTTTAATCATATCCCAATTCTTTTGGAAAAAACCTTGGAAACAACAATAGCACAGCCACAATCGGTATCCGATGTTATTGATATCTATAACCAGGGGTATAAAATCGCAAAGAACTTGATACAACAAAGGAGATCCTTAAAATGTTGACTATCCTGGCTACCATATTTGTTATTGGGTTATTAGTTCTCTGCCATGAATTCGGTCATTTTATTTTTGCTCGATGGTTTAAGGTTAGAGTTTTAAAATTTGCCATTGGATATGGACCAAAACTTTGGACAACGCAAAAAGGGGATACTGAGTATTCGATTCGAGCCTTTCCGCTAGGTGGATTTACCAAAATGGCTGGGATGGAAGAAACGCTCATTGAAGGATATAGTGAAGCAAGTGTTCCTGATGCTGAGCGTTTCGATAAAAAGCCAATTTATCAAAGAAGTCTCATTGTGGCAGGGGGCCCTGCCATGAACCTATTTTTATCGATCATTTTAGTTTTTTTGGTTTTTAGTTTTTTGGGTGTTCCCACCAGCAGTTTAAAAATTCAACAAGTTATTGAGAATAGTCCAGCTCAAAATGCCGGGATTTTACCTGGAGATGTCATTACTTCGGTTAATGGGAAAACTATCGAGAAAATGGAGGATTTATCCAATCAAATCGCTCTTAACGGTGAACAAGAATTATCTTTAACCGTTTTGCGAGAACAAACACAGGTTGAAGTACAGTTAACCCCCCGTTGGGATGAAGATGAAAAACGCTTCTTGATTGGTATTGTCTATGGAGTTGAAAATCGTCGAGTGAATCCTTTTGTTGCCTTTTATAAAAGTGTTTCTTCGGTGATAGAATGGTTCGTTGTAAGCTTCCTTGGTTTACTGTATATGGTAATGGGACGGGTTCCAATGGAAGTGACTGGTATAATTGGAATTGCTCAAATGTCGGGGCAAGCTGCCAGCTATGGATTTTTAAATTTACTTTATTTTTCGGCATTGATTAGTGTTGCTTTAGCCCTTTTTAATTTATTGCCTATTCCGGCTTTAGATGGAGGCCATCTGTTGCTTTTCCTTTATGAAAAAATTCGTGGGAAACCGATGGATCCAAGTAAGATCGGATTTTTCTATATGATCGGATTTTTATTTATCGTATTAATGGCAATATTTGTTACATATCAGGATGTCTTAAGAATTGTTGCTGGAAAATGAAACGAGAAAAAACTCTTCAAGTCTATCTTGGTTCGATTGCTATTGGTGGTTGTTCACCGGTTTCGGTGGAGTCGATGGGAAGAGTTTATCCAGGACGGGTGGAGGAATCTCTCAATGAAATCCACGCAGCAGCCTTGGTAGGGAGTGATTGTTTCCGAATCGCTGTTCCCGATGAAGGTGCTTTATCCGGCATTATTCAGTTAAAGAAGCATTCACCCCTTCCGCTCATTGCGGATATTCATTTTTCGCCAGTCATTGCCTTGAAGGCAGCCCAAGCGGGCATTGATGGAATTCGAGTTAATCCAGGTACTTGGAAAAACCAGCTCCAATACCATCAACTTATTGAAAGATTACAAGCAGGAAATGGCGTCCTCCGCCTGGGAGCTAATACCGGTTCACTCCCCTCTCATCTCCAAAAGAAGGGGAGAGTGGAGGCACTCCTTGATAGTATTATCGAGATGCTTGAGGTTCCTCAAAAAAAGGATTTTCATCGCATTATCCTTTCTGCCAAGTCAACAGATATAAATGAAACTATTGAGGTTTATGAACGCTTAGCTGACACTTTTTCCTATCCTTTGCATGTAGGACTGACTGAAGCTGGCGAGGGGTTTGAAGGAATCATCAAATCGACAATTGCTTTAGGGACCATCCTACAAAAAGGAATTGGAAATAATATACGAGTTTCTCTCACCTCACCCAATCCGATTCTTGAATCCCAGGTCGCGGTAGAAATCCTCCGAGGAGTTGGACTACGGCAAAAGGGAATCGAAGTAATTTCCTGCCCTACCTGTGCTCGAACCAGAGGAGATGTGGTATCATTTGTAAAAGAAATTAAAGAAGTTATACGGTTGATATCCTCTCCGTCTCCCTTAAAATTGGCCATCATGGGATGCGAGGTAAACGGTCCGGGCGAAGCGAAGGAGGCTGATTTAGGGATAGCTTTTGGAAAGTCAACCGCCCTTTTTTTTGTTCGGGGGAAAGTTATTAAAACTGTGCATCAGCAAGATGCTTTACCTGAACTCATAAAACAATTACAATCGATGATATCTCATCAAATGGAGAAAGAATAGGAGGAAAATACGCTTTGAAAATGTCAGCCTTGTTTGCTCCAACACTGAAAGAGAACCCTACTGAGGCCGAGGTGATCAGCCATAGCTTAATGTTGCGGGCGGGGATGATCAGACAACTTTCATCGGGAATATACC
>DPKX01000003.1:1387-3677 GCA_003542295.1 Candidatus Atribacter hydrocarboniphilus | reverse complement strand
CCCTCCTTTTTCGAGGGCGTGAGGATCTCATCTTATTAAATTCTTAATTTAAATACTTGAAAGGATTGAATTCTCACCTTGTCCGACAAAAGACACCGGACTCCATAGAATAATAAATTTGTTTAATAAAATAAGCAAAAATGAAGAATAAAAGGGAGGTTTTATTGCATGCCATTTGAACACCTATTTTCACCAATTAAGATTGCTCAAGTTGTTGTACCGAACCGAGTTGTTCATGTTCCTACTGATATTAGTTCGGCAAATGCCGACGGTTCAGTGAACGATAGGGTGATCCGTTACCACGAAGAAATTGCTAAAGGCGGATGTGGATTGATAATTGTTGGAGCAACAACTCCTGATAGGGAAACTGGTCGTCCTACGGTTACTTGTTTATCTGCCGATGCTGATTACTTTATACCTGGACTTCATCATTTAGCAACAGCAATGCAGCGCCATGGTGCCAAGTGTGCAGTTCAAATCCAACACCCTGGCCGTCAGGCTGCTTACCCTCGAAAAGGATTAATTTCTTGTAGCGACATGGTTACCGATGTTCCTGGCTCTGCTGGACATGAAGTTATTTATGCCGGTGCCGAGGCGAAAGGAAAAGACATAAGAGGCATGGAGATTGAAGAAGTTTATGATTTGATAGAAAAATTTGCCGAAGCCGCTTGGAGAATCCAACAAGCAGGTTTTGATATGGTTGAACTTCATGGTGCACATGGTTATATGATTGCCCAATTCCTGAGTCCCTATACCAACAAAAGAACAGATCGATTTGGTGGATCCCTCATCAATCGGATGCGCTTTGTTTTAGAAATAATCAGTCGTATTAAATACAAATGTGGATCAGACTTCCCAATTGGTGTACGGTATTCAGGAGAAGAATGGATGCCAGGGAGCCGAACGCTGGATGAATCGGTTGAAATCGCCAAGGAATTAGAAAAAGCCGGTGTAGCGTTTTTGGATATCAGCGCTGGTATCTTTGAAGCTGCTGGTCCAACCATGGATCCAATGTATTACGAAGAAGGATGGAATACATATACTGCCGAGGCAATTAAAAGGGCGGTCAAGATTCCAGTAATAACCAGCCATACTCTGCGAACCCCTGAATATTGCGATAAAATCATTTCCGAAGGAAAGACCGATATGGTCGGATTATCAAGACAAATGATTGCCGATCCCTACTGGGCGAATAAAGCTAAAGCAGGAAAAGTTCAAGAAATTAGAAAGTGCATTTCCTGTTTGATTGGATGTTGGAAAGAGTCACTCTATATTAAAAGGGAAATGAGGTGTGCAGTAAATCCAGCCATTGGTGATGAACGATTCTTAGATTTAAAACCAGCATTAACCAAGCTGAAGGTTGCCGTGGTTGGTGGTGGAATCGCTGGCATGGAAGCAGCCAGAATTGCTACTTTGAGAGGACATCAAGTTACCCTTTTTGAGAAAGAGGATGAATTAGGGGGAATTTTAAGAACCTGCTGCATGGTCCCTCCAAAAGCCAAAATGAAATGGTATATGGATTGGATACGGGAACAAATAAAAAATCTTCAGGTAGAAGTGAAGCTCAATACAGTAGCCACTTTGGATGAACTAAAGAAATTTGATGTCGTCCTTTGCGGAACTGGTGCAAAAACCGTTGTTCCTGAAATTCCTGGTGCTGAAAAGGCAATCAAGTTTGAAGAAGTTCTTCGCTGTGCCAAGAAGAACTGTGAATATTGGCCAAAAGAAAGAGTTGTCAAAGCAGTTAAAATAGGGCAAAAAGTATTGGTCTGGGGGAATCATTATGCTGCCACCGATACCACCGAAGCCTTGGCATTGAGAGGTAAAGAAGTCATTTATGTAACTGAAGATAAAGAAGTTGCTCCTAATATCGAACCAATTCATCGTGAAGTTATGATGTTGCGATTTAATGGTGGAAACGGTCAAGGGTTGGAAGAAAAAGCCTTCAAATTTCCAGTCGATATTCGTCTCAATACCACCGTTGTTGAAATCAAAGATGGTGAAGTAGTCCTGATGAATGATGCTTTTAAAAAAGAAACCATTGCTGTAGATACAGCTGTATTAGCCAAAACTGAACCTAACACCGAGCTATATGACAGTTTGTTAGCGGATGGCCTTCATGTTGTTAATATCGGAGATTCAAATCTGGTTAGAAATGTTCGAGGAGCAATGACTGATGGAGCCATTGCTGGTTTGATGATTGATGGAGATATATTTATGAATGCGAACAATGTTCTGACCTGTGGGCTACCTTATGATGTAAAACTTCAGATGAAATAAGGATAACAAG
>DPKX01000003.1:0-1350 GCA_003542295.1 Candidatus Atribacter hydrocarboniphilus | reverse complement strand
TAAATATTTTAAAAGAAGAAAGGGGAATTGAAATCCTTGTGAGATAAGCGAGTCCCCATTTCTTTGAGTACTTTATTCAGGAAGAAAGCTTTTTTCTCAAAAAAAATTAGGAGCTACTATAGACATAGTACTGAATAGGTTCTTAATTCTCATTACTGATCCTGGCATTCATGAGGAGGTTTGTTTTGTATGTTTAAACTTGGTTTTGTCAGTGCTATTTTAGCAGATTTAAATTTTGAAGAAGTGGTAGATTTTGCATCCGTAAATGGTTATGCCTGTGTTGAAATGCTTTGTTGGCCAAAGGGAAAGGCAGAAAGAAGATATGCTGGTGTTACCCATATTGATGTTAATGAGTTGGATGAACAAAAGATCAAGTCAATAAAAAAATACACTGGGGAGAAGAATGTTGAAATATCAGCATTGGGCTATTACCCCAATCCTCTTGATCCTGATACAGAAAAAAGGAAATATTATATTGAACACATTAAGAAAGTCATTACAGCAGCAGCAAAACTCGGACTCAAAAATGTGAATACCTTTATTGGGAAAGATAAGAATAAGAGTATTGAAGAAAATTTTAAAATCTTCAAAAAAGTATGGCCAGCTATTATAAAACACGCTGAACAAAGTAATATTATGATAGGGATCGAGAACTGTCCCATGTTATTCACCAATGACGAGTGGCCAGGAGGGAATAACTTAGCAACTACTCCAGCGATTTGGAAGAGAATGTTTGAAGAAATAAAAAGTGATAATTTTGGCTTGAATTATGATCCTTCCCACTTGCTCTGGCAACGGATAGATTATATAAAACCCATTTATGAGTTTAAAGACAAATTATTCCATGTCCACATTAAAGATGCAAAGGTTTTTCAAAATAAATTAGATGAGGTTGGAATTCTGGCTGCACCCCTGGAGTTTCATGCCCCCAAACTGCCAGGATTGGGAGATGTAAACTGGGGGAAGTTTGTTTCCGCTCTCACTGATATTGAATACCAAGGTTGTGTCTGTGTTGAAGTCGAAGATCGGTCTTTTGAAGATTCCTTGGATTCTCGAAAAAAATCATTGATTTTAAGTAAGCAGTATCTCAATCAGTTTGTGGTTTAAAATAATTCATGAGTTTCAAAATATAATAATATTTATTGAAGAGGGAGGTGAAATATAATATAATTTTATAGTGAAGAATGAAGCAGGTTGTTCTTTTTAAAATTTAAAAAATAAGGAGGTTACTAATATGATTAAAAGAATATCAAAAATCGTTGCTCTTTTAGTAGCTTTTGGATTGGTTTTTGCTTTTTCAGTAGGAAGTATTGCTCAAGAACCACCAGTAGTTGGTATTTCTACTGGCTC
>DPKX01000260.1 GCA_003542295.1 Candidatus Atribacter hydrocarboniphilus | reverse complement strand
TTATATTCAAATCATCGATATTCTTAGGAATGGTTACCCCTATGGTGATTGGTGGTGTTATTTTACGATTTATCTATGAAAAAGAGGTGGGTATTATCAATGCGATCCTGGAGCTTCTTGGATTCCAAGCTTTTACCTGGACGGCTTACCCAGAAACCGCCCTTCTCTCACTAATTTTCGGTTCTATCTGGTTATGGACCGGTTTCAGCATGATTATCTATTCATCGGGCTTGGGAAACATTCCCAAAGAATATTACGAAGCTGCTGCTTTAGATGGCGCTACTCCTTTTATCATCTTCTTTAGAATAACCATACCACTTTTAAAACAAATGACTGTTGTCGTCATCACTATGACCATCCTCTGGGAACTCAAAATTTTTGATTTAGTTTATGTAGCTACTATGGGTGGTCCTGGCGGAGCTTCTAATGTTATGGCTCTACAAATGTATTTCTATGCTTTTCGTCAATTCAATTTTCAAAATGCTTCAGTTATCGCAACCTTGCTGATGTTGCTCACTTTGTTGGTAACTATTCCTTTAATCAAAAGTAGCTTGGGAGAGGAAAGATGAAGAGAAATCAAATGACCACTACAATAAAATACCTTATAGCAATTTTAATATCTATCATTTGGATTCTTCCTTTTTTAGGAATTGTTATGACTTCAATTCGACCTATGCAAGAAGTTATCTATGGTTGGTGGAATTTGAAACCATTTACCCCTTCGATGGTGAATTACATAAATGCTTGGAATCATCCTACTGCTCCTCTCTCCCGGGGCACTTTCAATTCACTGCTAGTCGCTTTCCCCTCAACACTCATTCCCATTTTTGCTGCTTCACTAGCAGCCTANNGGTTTTGCGCGATTTCGTCTTCCTTTACTGTCCTCGCTATTTATTCTGGTTATTCTACTGATGGCTCTCCCTCAACAAATGATTGCGATTCCAATTTTCCAGCTGATGAAAAATTTAAACCTTCTGAATACTTATACTGGATTAATTCTTATTCATTCGGCTTGGGGTATGCCTTGGATTATCTTTTTTCTTCGAAATTTCTTTATTACTCTTCCCATTGAGATCGAAGAATCCGCCAAAATCGATGGGGCTTCGGATTTTGTAGTTTTTTCTCGAATTATCCTTCCAGTCTCCTGGCCAGCACTCGTATCTTCGATTGTTCTTCAATTTATGTGGGTTTGGAGTGACTTTTTCCTGGCTCTTATCCTCGTCTATACCCCCAACAAGCTTCTCGCTACCCAGCGGATACCTCTTATGAGAGGCCAATATCATGTCGACTGGGGCGTTCTCACTGCTGCGTCAATTATCTCGATGATTGCTCCCCTCTTTATCTTCGCTTTCTTACAAAAATATTACATTAAAGGCTTAATCGGCTGGACAACCAAATAAGAATGAAGAGGATTATGGAGAATGGGGAAGGTAGCATTTCCCTCAAGTATAATTTCAAAATACCAAATCCTGGGGTCAAAATTTTGGACTTCACCCTCACTTTCTCCCATTAAGGGAGAAGGGATTTTGAATTGTCATTTTATGCTACAAAATTACCTGAGGTTCTATCTTTATGAAAAAATCACAATTTAGGAATAACTTACCCTTTTCTGGAATAAAAAGAGCAATGATTTTTCCAAGGACAGGACGGACATCTCTCGGCACAAGGTTGAAAATTTCCTTGAGAAGCGGCATTTTGAGCTACTGCACCCACTTGTAACATCATCTTATCTTCCGACGGTAAATCATGAATTATCTGGTATAAACTCTCTCGAACGAAATATAAACCAAGATGGATCGGAAGGCCAGGATATTGGTTTTGGGCTACCAAGCCATAAAAGTGCATTTGTTCCCGATAAAGAGGAAATACTGAACCATCAGGTGGAGAAGTTTTATAATCAATAATATGAATTCCCTGCTCATCCCTCCACAAAAGATCTCGTATCCCTGCCAATACCAATCCTCCATTAATCTTGATTTCAAAAGGCTTTTCCCGCTCAAGTTTTTGGTCATTGTAATTTTTTTGCAGAGATAAGCCCAGATGGCTTTGAGATAAATTTGTTAACCAAATTTTTACTTTCTCCCAATCTTGGTGGGTGTTCAAAAAAGGTCGAAGCTCAATCGAAAGCTGCGATTTTATTTCCAGAAATCTATCCTGATGAAGAGGCAACCAACGATCGAGATTTTGTTCATTAAAATCCCATTGGGCCAGAATCCAATGAACCATATTCCCCAAATCAGCTTCCCCTTTTTCATCATCAGAAGGAAGCTCCCATGGTAAAGCGATCCCCTGCCGGTATCTCATTCGATAGGCATGGGGACAAAACCGATAAAAGGCATAAGCGGTTGCTGTCAAGCGTTGTAAGCGAGGAAGAGGCTGCCGAGGAAGATCCATCCCTTCATCCTCTATCTCTTCATTTGCTTCTGAAGTGGTAATGAATAAAGAATCTTGGTCGTCAGGGAACAATTTGATAAGGTATTGCCCAGGGTTCTCTTTTCTATCCTTTTCAATCCAATCCCAAACCCAGCTCAACCAGGTTTTAGGTTTGATAACGATTTCTCCGTTACTTATTGGACAAACACCCGATAAAATCAAAGTATCTTGAGCCCGCGTACAAGCTACGTAAAATAACCGCTGTTGTTCAGAAATTTCCTCGGCTTCCTGGAGTTGCTGTTCGATAAAATAAGAAGGAAAATCAACATCACTCTCCATGAGTGGTTGACCATTCATCTCCCAATAATCTGGGAAATACCTGGTTATCGCTCCCAGTTCACACGAAGGTTGAAATTTGTTCCTTGGGCGTCGATAGGGAGTATATTCTAAACCAAAAAGAGCAACGACAGGAAATTCTAAACCTTTAGCAGAGTGAATGGTCATCACTCTTACTACATCTTCTTCTTCTCCTACTGGATTGGCCTCCTCACTTTTGATTTCTTTCAAAATGGCATCTTGTAAATAACGGGCGCAACCCAATCCGCTGTTTCCAATGCTATTTTCATATTCTCGGGCTAAATCAATTGACCTCCGGAGGTTGACGGCCACTCTTCTTCGCAAAGACCGTGGGATTGCTTTTAAATGGGAGGATTCTTTTAAAAGCTCGGACAAAATTGAAGCTGGACCGGTTAATTTCATCTTTTGGTTCAAATCAATCAACTTTTCGCAGAAATTTGGATATTTTTCCTGCAAAGTTTTCCACAACCAACCGTTTTTTAATGATCTATCAGCATTGGCAAACAAGTCGTGTACCTCAGTCAAACTGAGTCCGGAAAAGGGGGAGGAAAGATAGTTAGCCAAAGCCAGGTCATCCTGGGGATCAACGACGGTTTTTAAATAGGCTACGGCATCCAAGGTTTCTCCTCGAGAAAAATAATTGACATCGGTAACGAAAATAACTGGGATATTTAATTCATCTTGTAAAACTTGCTCGAGCGGTTTATAAAAAGTACGAGTGGGAACCAAGATTACTATATCCCGGTACTGACACAAGCGGGATTTTTTTTCTGCTTTATCCCAAACTATTACTTTCCCTACCAAATTATTTACCTCATCTGCTAAGTATCGTGCTAGAAGACAACGCCTTTCGGTTTCTTTGGTCGGTTGATCGGTGTTTCCCAGGAAGAGAAACCGCAGATGAGGAGCCGATACCGATGTTGAGCGCTCTTCCCACCAGGAGAGCTCATTGGGAACCTGGAGTGGTTCATACTCATGGGGGATTTTCTGACTTAATCCATCTTTCCAGATAAAACCAAATAAACTGTTTATTTCGCTGACCAAACTATCCCGACTACGAAAGCTTTCACCAAGCACGATATGTCTTCCACTCTCTGAATTATATTGAGTTTCTTGAATATACTGATGGAAAATACTCAGGTCGGCATGTCGAAAACGGTATATGGACTGCTTCAAATCCCCAACAACAAAGAGAGAGGCTTGGTTGTTTTGGACTATATTACGAATCAAGGATTCCTGGAGAAGATCGGTGTCTTGAAACTCATCAACCATAATAGAGCTATATTGAGCAGTTAAAGTAGGATACTGTTTTACTGCTTCACCGGCATAGGTAATCATATCATTAAAGGTCAGCACGCTTTTTTTCTTCTTAAACTCCTCCCAAACATGCCAGAAAATGGCTGATGATTGGATGAGAAATTGACGACAACGAAAGTCTTCGGACAATTCAACTTTCCCACATAAGATGTCTATTAAATGAAGGTACTTCTCTTTTAATTGATTACGGTATTCAATCATAGATTGGAAAGGTCTTGAAAGTAAAAGCTGATCTTGGATCTTCAGATATACAGCATTCCTCGAACTCCTGGCAATGACAGTAAGAGAGTCAATTAAATCGCTCATAAAATATGGAAGTCGTCTTTTTTCTGGTCGATTATGCCACTTTAGATTAAAATCGACAAAGGGATCAATTACTTTGCTCGATCCGTGTAAATCCATTAAAGGTAAAATATGCTCTATCCACAACGACCATTCTTTGTCCCATTCCGGCGCATACCAGGATAGGAGGTTTTCTTGGATTTCTTCCCAATCCCTTTCAACTCTTTCGCCTTTCTGCCAAAGCCATTCAGGATTTTCTCCCCGACTTCCAAAAAGATCGGTAAGACTATTGACCAATTGAACTAAACCATCAGCACCACCATGGTTTAAAAAAAGAAAAAATGGTTCTTGGTTTAATATTGACAAACGACTTTGCCACACCGGACCAGAAACGTTTTCATTAAACCAATTCCAGTCATTTCGTCTTAAAATATTTTGAA
>DPKX01000043.1:1482-6116 GCA_003542295.1 Candidatus Atribacter hydrocarboniphilus | reverse complement strand
GAAGGTGAGGATGAGGGTGAAAACCAGGATTTAGATCCAAGATTTGGTGTTTTAAAATTAAGCTAATAGAAGGTACCCAAGTTCCCCCCTCACCTTAATCCTCTCCCACCAGGGGAGAGGAAAAAAAATGAAAGGATAAAAATAAGAATGAAAAAATGAGATCCTCACGCCCTCGAAAAGCAAGGGCTCAGGATGACGGCTTTTTAAGCATTAGTGTATTTACAGGATGGATAAATTTTTGTTCACCATCATAAATAAGAATTCAATAAAAAAACAAAAGAAGGAGGTGCAATCAGAATAAGGTTATTTTAAGTAGATGATAAATAAAACCAAATTTGGAGGTAAAAATATGAAAACCCAAAAAAATGTTTGGATTTTATTGTTAGCAATGGTTTGGATTTTATCTATAGTAATGGTTAGTAATAGCCAGGAACAAATAGCGGTTATTATGCCTCGTCACGAGATGGATGTTAAAGGTTTGTGGGAACAACAAACCCGAGAATTTGAAAAAGAAACCGGTATCAAAGTAGAATTAATCACCATGGCCTGGGACCGAGTGGCGGATAAAGTTCTCACCGAATTGGCTGCAGGCGGAACATCTTTTGATGTTATCGAATTTGATAATGCCTGGGTAGCTAAGTTTAATGAAGCCGGTTGGTTGGTTCCGCTCAACCAATACATAGAAGCCGATGTTATCGATCAAATGTTACCAGGTTTAGTGAATACTTTCAGTGTCGATGGCACTCTTTATGGTATTGTATGGAATAATGATACCCGTTTTTTCATGTATAACGGAAAGAAGTTAAAAGATGCTGGTATTGCTGAACCTCCACGTACCTGGGCAGAATTTGTTGAGCAGTCACAGAAAATGATTACCGCCAACTTGATTCAATACGGAAGCAGCGAAGCTGCTGAACAAAGTCAATCTCTGGCTAACTGGCATTCTTTTATAAGCTATAGCTTTGGTTCTGATTTGTTTAACAATGATGGGAAACCGACCTTTTTAGAACAACCTGCGATCGATGCCCTCACCTTTATGGCTGATTGTTTCCTGAATACTAAAGTCATTGATCCAGCTTCACTTACCATGAATCAGGAAATGACGGCCAATGTTTTTTATAATGGAAGTACAGCCTTTTTCCCGCAAGCTTGGCCGGGTGTTTATAACGCCTCAAACGACCCATCAATTTCGCAAATTGTTGGAGAAATTGAAATAGCTGAATATATTCCGGCGGCAAAACCAGAATATCAAGCTACTTTGAACCTCCCTGAAGCTTTGGCTATCCCAGCAACTTCAAAAAATCCCGAAGCAGCGTGGAAATACATTGAATATATGACCAGCCCGGAGAGGGATAAAGTTCGTTCTCTGGAAATTGGAACTCTTCCGATTTGGAAAGCCCATTTCGAAGATTCTGAGCTATTAACTCTCTACCCCTATTGGATAAATTTTGGGAAGCAGGCAGAATTTGCCCGGGCTCTTCCTCAGCTCACTTGGTTACATGAGTGGTCTTATGCTGAACAGATTGAAGTTCAGAATGCTTTAATGGGAACCAAAACTCCGCAGGAAGCTCTCCAAAGCATGTACGATGCTATTGAGAAAAATCTTCAATAAAAGATAAACCAAGGCGAGAGAATCCTCTCGCCTTGGTTTATATCCAAAAATTAAAAAAAGCATAAAACAATCTCTATTAATATTAAAAGAAATCAGTTGGAAATAATTAAACCTTTTCCGTTAGTATCAACCCCTACTCTCTTTTTAGCATTTTTTACCGAAGGAAAAGTGATAGTTTTCAACTTCGCAATCGTTGTGATAAGTCCTCTCTGCCAAAAGAATGAGCACGTTAACTGGTTGATCTCCTTTGGCATATGCTGCATGATGCCATACACCAATTTTTAGTCTGACAAAGGTAAGTTTGGGGACTTCGAAGATTTCGACTTTCATGTCTTCAGATTTTTCTGCTGAAGCGCCCACATGAATAAGTACATCTCCATCAAGGGGTAGCATTCCCTCTTCGGTATTGTTGTGGTGTTCAGTGAACTCAACTTTTAAATCACGAGGAAAAACCCGACAGAGGGAAACTCCCAGGATAGAACTTCCTAAATTCTGTAATGCTAAATCGGGATAAAATTCAACTGGTGGTTGCCCGATTCTCTGGTATTTATCAGGATTGACCTTATCCAGTTGAACAAAATCACCATATTTTTGAAATGTTTCAAAAGTCAGTGGTTGGATTTGTATTGTGCTCATAAGATTCTCTCCTTTGGAATTAAATGATCGGTAATTTTTTATTTTCTTATTGTAGCAATTTTTTGACTAATGGTCGATTCAATAATTACGGAACGAGCAAACAGTAAGAATTCAGGAGATAGTTAAATGTGAGAGCGAACAGTAACTATTAAAGTTTGAAAGGCGCCCTTTTTCCAGCTTTTTACGAGGTGATTATTCAACTTTTGATGCTTTAAAACAAAATGATCCTTCAACTCAGTAAACCTGTTGATATCCGGTGAAAAACCGGTGTATGAAAAGATTTTTGTATAGAAATCAAAGCTATTTCGCTTGATATTCAGGTTATCCACAAAAACCACTTGGCTGGACTTTCGTATATAAAATTATCATAAAATAGGGGGAAGATAACCATGGTTGTGCAGGTGGGTAGAGGAATATTTTGGGTGGTAAATGATATTCGGATACTCCAAAAAATGGATGGTTCTTTTTGGTTGCTGTTTGATGATCGAGTAATCGAACTCAACCGGGATCAAATTCAAGCTTTTGGTTTTGATTCTTATGATATTTTTCCTGTTGAAGACTGGGAAGTAGAATTGAAGACGGAATTTTCAGAACAATAAAACCAATTAAAAAGAATTTCAAATCGGTGGGGAATAGTTCTTGCTCTCCCTGGATTTACTCCTTCCTTGTTGTTGACAAAACATCAGGTCAAAAAGTACTGTTGAAAACGTTCATCCTTTGGTCATTTTTGTCTTCTTTTCACTGGTTTTGGGAGAAGAGGTTTTAAAAAACCATTTCGATACGCTTCAAGGGCAATAGACCGTAATGCTTTTAAATTGATTTCGTCATTAACTTCGGGGAAAATTTTCCACATTTTACAGTCTTGTGTTTTAACTCCACAGATAAGATAAACATCATTATTAATTTGTTGATATTGAAATCTATCTTTTTGACTGCTTTTAAGCAGAAGTTCAGAGAGGTCTTTCAGATTGAGAGTATAAAGATATTCTTCAAAATTCATATATATCACTTCCTTTTATTCATTTACCCAATGAAATACAACCCAAAAATATATGATTTATGCCAGCTGTCATAATGAAGCGATATGATAAAATTTGAAAATTTATAACAAAAAAATTAAAAAAAGTTGGTTGACGGAAGCTTTCTCAGTTATAATCCTTTTATGAAAAAGTGTCTCTTAATCTGGTTTTTCATCCTGATCATTCTGATTTCTTTTTCGTATCCGGTATTTGCTCAACGTTTTGATCCCTTTTTGGATTGGCGGGAAATGGATACCGGTCATTTTCTGGTCATTTTTCCAGCTTCTTTAAAGGATGTAGCCTTAGAAGTTGGCATACTTGCCGAAGGTATTCTTTCTCAAATCGAAACTTTCCTCAACACCACTCTTTCTTTTCGACCAGCAATCGTCCTGGCAGATAATACCGATATTCCCAATGGCCATGCCGATCCTCTTCAAGGCGAAATCCATTTGGTGGTATCTCATCCCTATAATCAATTTTTGGGTACCAGGTTTCGAAATTGGATACAAATGGTTTTGGCTCACGAATTAACCCACATGCTCCACCTTGAAGCGGCGAGTCCTGAAATAATGCGCTGGCGAAATCTTCTGGGATATATAGTCCTTCCCAATGTTATTCAACCAATGTGGGCATGGGAAGGATATGCTATGTATGCCGAAAATCACTTCGGAACTCAAGGTCGTCCATCCGATACTTTATACGATATGTATTTGAGGGAAATGGCCTTAGGGGATCATTTCGAGCCCCCTCATCTCTTTGGTGGATACAGTTATCTTGACCGATGGCCGGCTCAGAGTGGTTGTTATATTTATGGCGCCAGTGTTTGTCAATTCATAGCTGATGAGTTTGGTGAGAAGAAACTGGGAGAAATTAGCACTCTCCGCTCAGAGAATTTTCAAATTCATGGATTTAATAAGGCTCTTAAAAAAGCAATCGGCGTTGATACCAATCAATTATGGATGCTCTGGAAGGAAAATCTAAAGGAAAAATATCGGCTACAATATCAGAAAATTCGACAACAAGGTATAACCCCTATTACCTTTTTAACCGATCAGGGATATTATGTTTCCGGCTTAAGCCTTTCTCCCGATGGAGAGAAGCTTATTTACTCATTATCCCACCCTGAATATCTCTCGGGATTACGGCTTCGCGACCTGATGAGCCATCAAGAACGCTTAATAGTCCAGGGTTCGATTGTTGGAAATCCGGTTTTTTCTCAAGACGGAAAAAAATTGGTTTATTCAAAAATTGTAACTGAACGGTATCATTCCTGGTTTGATGTTTTTCTGTATGATTTGGATACTGGGAAAGAAAGCAGAATGACTCATGGTGCCCGAGCTTTTAGTCCTTTTTTTCGAAAGGATAAA
>DPKX01000043.1:0-1455 GCA_003542295.1 Candidatus Atribacter hydrocarboniphilus | reverse complement strand
CTTCAAAAAAGATAGAATTGGTTTATGAATTCTCAGCTTCCTTTCGACCGAATCAAGCCCTGGTTGATCCATCGGAGGAAATTCTGGTTTTATCCGGCTGGAAAAATGGTTTTCTTGATTTGGCATTATTTGATGAAGATAAAAGACTTCACTTTATTACTTCGGATGTTTATGCCGATCTATCACCATCTTTCTCTCCCGATGGGAAAATTTTATTTTTTTCCTCAGACCGGAATGGTGTGTACAATGTTTACGCCTATAATCTTGATACTAATGAATTTTATCAGGTGACCAATGTGGTGAATGGTTTATTTGAACCGAGCTATGATGGACAAAAGTTTTACGGTATTTCTTACCATGAATTGGGCTTCGACGTTGCAGAATTTCTTGCCGATATTCAGAGCTGGAGAAAGATTGAGGTTGAAAAAACAAATATTCCTGATTCTGATGATAAAATCACTCCGTCCCAAAATTATGAGGATAAACCCTATCAAGCGATCAAACATCTTTTTCCCCGCTATTGGGTGCCACTTCTTTGGGGTGGATCAACCAGCGCAAGCGATTACCTCGGTTTTCACTCCTATTCGCTTTCCTATCAAAGTGATTTGCAAGAGAATTTTACTACGACATTTTCCTACCAGGGTTTATTTATGGATCCGGAAATTGATTTTTGGTTCTCTCTAGACCAGGAGAAATATCAGTATTCCCTCTCATTCGGTTATCCAGTTTTTTTACCTCACCAAAATCGGTTTAACTTTCAAACCGGATATGAAAAGATATATCGAGAGGACAGCCTTTATTCGGGATTTTGGGAAGGATTTTTTCTAAGCCATGATGGTTCTTTTATCGGGGGGAATGATGCTTGGATTATCAAACAATCTTATAACTTAACTTATCAGAATGGGAGATATGAGTTGTACCCAGTCCAAAAAGGACTTTTTTCCTGGGATATCCAGTCTTATCGAGCTGGGAATGTCGATCATTCCTGGTATGCTCATATAGCTTTGGGGCAAAGTACCCTCCCCCTGGATTTTGCCTTGGGTGGTCGTGATTCGTTTTGGGGAGTTGCCGGTTATCCCAAAGATGTCCTTCGAGGAAGAATTGCCGGCCGTTTTGAGTTGGGATATAAATTTCCCTTATTAATTCTTGACCAACCCCTATTCAGTATAGGGTTGGTCAAGGGTATCCAAGGAAAAATATACTGGGTTGAAGCAGCTGCTGGGGAAAGCTGGGATACCTTGAACTGGATAGGAAGCGTAGGGAGCGAACTTTCTCTTCATAGTTTTTTAGCCGAAGGTTTCCCAGTTGATTTAACATTGGGATATGCTCATCCTTTAGAGCCAAATCGCTCCGGTGAGTGGTACTTGACACTCAGCACTCGTTTTCGTTAATTGCTGCTTAGTTTCATCTGAAATGATTCATTTAAAAAAGAAGGTTCTTCTCCAATTTAGTTGC
>DPKX01000202.1 GCA_003542295.1 Candidatus Atribacter hydrocarboniphilus | reverse complement strand
TGTAGCTCAGTTGGGAGAGCGCCGGCTTTGCAAGCCGGAGGCCACGGGTTCGAATCCCGTCATCTCCACCAATTGCTTTATAGAGCGGTTTTCTTCTCGTCGGCTTTCAAACAAAAACCTACAAAAATCTCCGAGTCCGGCGCCCTTATTCTCGCTTCCTCGTAATCAGCGAGGTGAGTCGTTTGCCGGAAATTGTCACAATATATCGAAATTTGAACTATCAAGTTTACTTTAATTGGTTCATTTATTTTCAATAATAAAAAGATTTTCACAATATAAATCTTTTTTCTTTAATTATCCTTTTCTCCTACTCTTCAATTAGTTCTTTTTTTAAAAATTCCTGTTTGTCTGCAAAAATATTACCGTTTCTTTTTTTTTAGAACTCAGCAATAAGAATCAAGAAAACGAAAAAGTGGTATATAATTTCGTTATCGAGACAGAGACCCTTTTTAGTGAATAAAAAATGAATGCCCGGAGTGTTAGAATAGAAAAGTGAAATCTTTTTGATAATTACGTCATGGTAAAGACTGACGAAGTGTTGAGAATAGACATCCATGCCACGTGTCGAAATTAGATGGGGATGAAAATAAGGACAAAAGCTCGAACCCCCCCTCAAGCAAGCTCTTTCCAAGAGGAGAATTAAAAAATTGAATAGTAAAAGCTTTTTAAAAAATTACCCTCCACTGCAGGAGGGTCACCGTGTGACGGGGGGGGTTTAGTTTTAACAAATATTGTATTTTCCTTATAGATTTTCCTGCTATTTACCAGCACCAAATAAAGATGAAAAGATGAGGATAAAATCGTCAAACTAAGAGTCCAACTATTCTTTGGATGGAAGACATGGCAATCTCGTTTAGAAAAATATTTTAAAATGAAAAGATGAGATCCTCACGGCTTCGAAAAGTGAAGCTTCAGGATGACTTCATTTTTTGTTTGTTCTGGTGTCTTTACTATAGAAAGCCAGAAATAGAAGAGCGATGGGAGCAACTTGATATTAGGACACCGGGCGCTCTTAGGTTTACTTAGTGTTTAATATTTCTGTATACATTAATTCATTATAAAAAGGGAGGATTTTAATATCATGAGAAAAGTTGGTTTTATTGGATTAGGCAATATGGGGAAGGGTATGTGTAAGAATTTGATTCTGAAAGGAAACCAATTAACCGTTTTTGACGTCAATCAGGATGCTATGCAACTCTTTAAAGGAAAGGCTACATTAGCTCCTTCTCCTTTGGAAGTCTTAAAAAATAGCGAAGTTGTTTTTCTCTCTCTTCCTAACTCTGCTGTGGTTGAAAAAATTATGAATGAATTCCTCAACGAGGGAGTCCGGGGAAAGATATTTGTCGATACATCAACCAGCTATCCTATGTCAACTCGTTCACTTCATGCCAAAATTAAAGCTGCCGGAGGAGGCTTAGTTGATTCTCCCTTAATCGCCGGTCCCGCTGAAGCCGACAGGGGAGAATTAATTGCTGTAGCAGCTGGAGACAAAGAAGATATTGACAAAGTTGATGACCTTCTCCGTTGTTACTGTAAGCATTACGACTATGTAGGGCCATCGGGAAACGGACATTTAATTAAAATTGCTCAAAATTTTGCTGGGCTTTCTCAAGCGCTTATCTATGCCCAACTCTATCCAATTATTGCCAAATATGGTATTAATCCCCAGGAACTTTATAAATCCCTTAACAATGAAGTGTTTTCTAACTGGGTTTTCCAATTTTATAGCGAAAAATACATAAACAAGAATTATCGTATGGACTTTGCTCTTGATCTCGGACTTAAAGATTTAAATTATATGAAAAAACTTTGCGATGACCTAAATATTCCTGGTTTTTTATTGGATGGTGCCATTGACCTCTGCCGAGTTGCGCTTAAAGAAGGCAAAGGCAAGGAGTTGGATTTCAGTCATGCCGGAAATACCATGTATGAATACGTAGGATTAGATTAAATGTACCCAAACTAACCGATGCCAACCTCAACACAAAAGCACTGACTTACACCTTGATCTTTTGGTTGGCATCGGTTGGATTATTCTTCTATTCTTTTTATTTGTTGTTTTGTTTTTTTATTTCTCTTCTTCTTACTAATCACCTTCTTTTCTTATTTTTGCTGGAAGCTCGTTTTAATTAATATGCTGGGGGACTTTTATTATTTTTGAGTGTATTATGAAGAATGATAAAATGGAGAAGCACGATTTATTTTAAAAGGAGGAGTTTCAATGACCACCGAAGAACTTTATCAAAGCCGACTTAAGAGATATATTACTACTATGAAAAACGGCAAACCGGACATGATTCCCATCCGTCCTTTTGTTGCTGAATTCGCTTCTCAATACGCTGGTTATACCGCCCAGCAAGCAACTCATGATTATCGCTATGCAGTAAAAGCTTATTTGAAATGCGCTCATGATTTTGACTGGGATGCTATCCCTGCCAACATGATCTATTGTTGGACAGGCTTAGTGCAGGCAATTGGCCTTACTTATTATGGTATTCCTGGGATTGATTTACCACCCCAAGTAGGCTTCCAGTATAAAGAACCTCCCGAAGAAAAAGCTTTCATGCCCCCCGAAGACTATGATTTATTGATTTCCGATCCGACAGGATATTTATTTAATGTTTGGTTGCCTCAAGTTTCTAATGATATCCAACGCCCCGGCCAACCGATTAGTGAGCGCCATAACTTGGCCCTTCTGAAGGGCGGCATGGCTATGACCGAGTATTTTAACGTTCTAGGGAATCTTGCCCAATCTTTGCGAACCGAATGTGGAACTGTATCGGCGATCTGCGGCATTCTTAAGGCTCCTCTTGATATCCTTGCTGACAAATTAAGAGGATATTATGGACTGGCTAATGACCTCTGTTGTCAACCCAAAAAGGTATTAGAGGCTTGTGAAGCGATGATGCCCCATCTAATGCAAGTCGCTCTCGATAGTGCCGACCCACAGAAACAAGTACCCATCGGCTTCTGGATGCATCGCAGTTGTGTACCACTCATATCACTTGATCATTTTCAAAACATTTTTTGGCCTACCCTTAAA
>DPKX01000055.1 GCA_003542295.1 Candidatus Atribacter hydrocarboniphilus | reverse complement strand
AATACAAAACGATAAGGGAGAGGTAGTCGAACGAGTGCTCCCAAAAGTAAAAAATCGAATAGAGTTAAAGCCAGATACCTGGGAAAGACTGATTCGAGGAATGACCAAGGTGGTTGCTGAGGGAACTGGTAGGGCTTGTCGGGATTTGCCAATCCCCATAGCCGGGAAAACTGGAACCGCTCAAAATCCTCATGGCAACGATCATTCTTGGTTCGCTGGTTTTTTCCCCATTGAAAGGCCCCGGTTTGTTTTTGTGGTTTTAGTTGAAAATGGTGGCGATGGAAGCGGAGAAGCAGCTCATCGAGGTAAGGATTTAATTCAATGGATCTATGATCATCGGGAGAGTACGCTTAATGAAAATGGTTAAAATATTTCCCTTCATTATTCTTTCTCTTAATGTAATAGGCCTTCTGGCAGTATATAGCACTGATCCACTTCGTGGTGAAGCTGCCTTTGTTCAGACGTTTTTTGGGAGACAACTAGTGTGGTGTCTAATGGGTTGGTTCATTTTCTGGGGGATTAGTCGTATTCATTACCATTGGTTTATCAAGTTGGGATGGATGCTTTATTTGATTGTAATACTCTCTTTGATAGCAGTTTTGCTTTTTGGAAGCGGGGATGATATAGGTGCTCGGCGTTGGTTATTTTTTCGTTCTGTTCAACCTTCAGAGTTTTCCAAGGTTGGAATGGCAATTTTTTTAGCTGCGTTTTTAAGTGCTCAACCTGAAGACTGTGGAAGCTGGCAACTTCTTTTAAAAGCTTCGCTTTTATCAATTATCCCAACTGGTTTGATATTCCTCGAGCCGGATTTAGGAACCGCCCTGGTCATAATCATTCTTTGGTTTTCGGCATTATTTTTTTGTGGTTTTCATTGGAAAAAAATCTTGGCAGTTTTTGCTGGTTTGGTGGGTTTCATTCCAATTTTTTGGTTATTTTTGCACGACTATCAAAAAAAACGGCTGCTGGCTTTTTTTGCTCCTCAATCCGATCCTCTTGGAACGGGATATAATGTTTTGCAATCGCAAATTGCTATTGGAGCAGGAGGTTTTTTTGGAAAGGGATGGCTTTCGGGAACCCAATCCCAGCTCCGGTTTCTACCCGCTCATTATACCGATTTTATTTTTGCTTCTTGGTGTGAACAATGGGGTTTTGTTGGGGGTGTGATTATCCTTGCTCTATTTTTCTGGCTTATTTGGTCAATTTTCCGGATTGGGATAGAAACACCTGATTTAGAGGGTAAGATACTTACTACTCTCTTTGGTTCTATGTTTGTATTTCAAGTGATGATTAATGTTGGGATGAATATGGGCGTTATGCCGGTTACTGGTATTCCCTTGCCGTTTATCAGTTATGGGGGGAGTTCACTATTTATCAATATGATAGCCATGGGGATGGNNGGGAGGAAACGAATAGTGGTAGAAAAAATACCAGATCAAGAGAATTTTTTTAAAAACGAATTGCTCAAGATTACCAAGCCAGCACGTTATATAGGAGAAGAATGGAATATTCTTATAAAAAATCCTTCTGAACCAGCTTGTTCAGTTGTTCTTGGATTTCCTGATATCTATGAAATAGGAATGTCTCATTTAGGATTAAAAATTCTTTATCAGATATTAAACGACCTTCCCGGGATTCGTGCTGAACGAGCTTTTGTCCCTTGGCCAGATTTAGGAAAACTCATGAAAGAAAAGAGCATCCCGCTTTTTAGCTTAGAGAACAAAATCCCCATCCGATCTTTTGACATAGTGGGGCTTAGCCTGCAAACCGAGATGAATTTTACCAATATCCTTTATTTTCTCGATTTATCTCAAATACCTTTTCGAAGTTCTGAAAGGGGAGATGACTTTCCAATTATTATTGGCGGTGGAGCATCAACCTGTAATCCGGAGCCCATCAGTGATTTTTTTGATGCTTTTTTGATTGGTGAAGGAGAAGAAGCTTTGGTCGAAATCGTCCAAATTGTTTCGGCAATGAAAGGTCAAAGAAAAGGTGACATTTTATCTGAATTAGCAAATGTTGCGGGAGTTTATGTGCCAAGTTTTTATCAAGTTGACTATTCAGAGAATGGAGTTGTTTCAAATATTCAAACCATGGGTAAAAGGGCATTTCCTCAGATTCAGAGAAGATGGCTTGAAGATTTGGATAGAGCTTCCTATCCAGAGACAATACCTGTTCCTTATATAAGTATTGTTCATGATCGAATTCCTCTTGAAATTTCAAGGGGTTGCACCCGGGGTTGTCGTTTTTGTCAAGCAGGCATGATCTATCGACCTCAACGAGAACGATCGCCTGAAAATATCGTTCGTCTTGCAGAAAAATTGGTAGCTTCAACCGGTTATGAAGAAATATCTCTCCTTTCTTTAAGTAGTACCGATCATTCTCGAATTGAGGAAATCATCTCCGGTCTCTCTCGACAATTTGAAGCAAAAAATGTTAATATTTCCCTTCCATCCATACGGATGGATACATTCTCAGTTCAAATTGCTCAGAATTTAAAACGTGTTCGAAAAAGTGGTCTCACTTTTGCTCCTGAAGCAGGTACCGATCGTCTTCGTCGGATTATCAATAAAGGATTAACCGATCAGGAAATATTTTCAACTTTGGAAAAAGTCTTTGAAGGTGGTTGGGATGATGTTAAACTTTATTTTATGTTTGGACTTCCCGATGAAAAAGAATCAGATTTGGTAGGGATCTCACAGTTGGTGAATGAAGGTCTTCAAATGGGAAAAAAAATACGCGGTAAAAAAGTCAGCATCCATTTAAGCGTTTCTGCTTTTGTACCAAAACCGCATACTCCTTTTCAATGGATGGGACAGAATAGTCTGGAAGAGTTTGAAGAAAAAATCCAGAGAATAAAAGCTGGTTTTTTTAGAGATCGTCTCATGATCCGTATGAATTGGTCGGATTTTAGAGAAAGTGCTCTCGAAGCCGTATTGGCCCGCGGTGATCGGAGATTATCAACAGTGATTGAAAAAGCCTACCAATTAGGTCAAATTATGGATGGTTGGAGAGAATTTTTTTCTTTTGAAAGATGGAAACAAGCTTTTGAAGAGGCGGGTTTGGATTATCGCTTTTATTCGGAAAGATGGCTGGATCCAAAAGAAATTCTTCCTTGGGATCATATCTCCTCTGGGGTGAAAAAGGAATATCTTTTAAAAGAATGGGAAAAATCCCACCGTCAAGAGGTTACTCCCCGATGTGTTCATTTTCAGGAGTGTATGGGTTGTGGGGTTTGTTCATCATGAATCTTCTCGATCGATACCGTTATCGCTGTCGACATCTCAAGTTAGTGCCTTTTCATCTTCTTTCCCAGTTAGACCTGAATCGATTTTGGGACCGGGTCTTACGTAGGGCGGAGCTTCCAATAGCTTTTTCTCAGGGTTTTAATCCACGACCTTTGTTATCCTTTGGACCGGCTACCGTTACTGGTGTGATAAGTTGGACAGAATGTCTTGATATGACCTTTTATGAATCAATAGAACCTGAACAAATCAAAAATCTTCTTAATTCTAAGGTGCCAGAAGCAATGAGAATTGTCGAAATTAATTCGGTTCCGCTCGACTTTCCCAGTATTATGAAATCGATAAACAGTGTCCAATACGTCTTTATTTTTAAAGATGATGGTAAAATTACCAATCACCATGAATTTTTTTCCATAGAAGATATTGAAGAATTAGAAAGAAAAAAAATGGAAAATCAAGAATGTATGGTATCATTCTTGTTTAAGAAAAAAAATATACTTATGAATCCTTATAAATCATTAGAATTTATATCCAAAGAATCGGGTTTTAATCGAGAAAACCTACTGGAAGTTATAAAGCAAAATTATCATTGGTCTTATTCAGTGGAGGGTTAAGCTTTGAAAAAAGATATCGTCATAGATATGTCTGAAGCCGAAGTACGCGCTGCCCTTTTAGAGAATGGACAGGTAGTAGAGTTTTTCTTTGAAAGAGCGGCCGAAAAACGATTAGCAGGGAATATTTTTAAAGGAGTCGTAGAAAATGTACTTCCCGGTATACAATCGGCTTTTGTTAATACTGGTTTTGATAAAAATGCTTTTTTGTTTATTGGAGATATCCTGCTGGACGAAAAAGGAAAAGTAAATAGCATAGATCAGCTCCTTCAAACCGGAAAGGAAATTGTTGTTCAAGTAGCCAAAGAACCAATGGGAACGAAGGGAGCACGAGTGACGACCAAAATTTCCTTACCAGGAAGATATGTGGTTTTAATGCCAGGGATGAATAATATAGGCATTTCTCATCGAATTTCTTCTTCAGAAGAACGAGATAAGCTGAAGAAATTAATTGAAAAAATTCGGCCTGCAAACATGGGAGTCATAGTGAGAACAGTTGCTGAGGGAAAAAGTAATGAAGAAATCAAGGAAGACATCGAATCATTGCTTCGTTTGTGGAATCGAATTATGAAAAAAGCCGAACTCATTTCAGCCCCAGCGGTTCTTTACGAAGAAGCAAGCCTGATTTATACGCTCGTACGAGATGTTGTCGATGATAATTTAGGTGAGATTTGGATTAACTCCTATTTTGGGTTTCAGAAGTTAAAAGATTTTATTGATTCAATCGTTCCTCGTTTTGTCGATCGTATTCATTTCTTTGATAGTAAAGAAAATATTTTCGATCATTTTAACTTGAGTAGAGAATTAGAAAAAGCCTTATGTCGGAAAGTTTGGCTAAAAAGTGGAGGATACCTGGTTTTTGACCGAACTGAAGCAATGACAGTGATTGATGTTAATACCGGTAAATATATTGGAAAGAAAGACCTCCAGGAAACTATCTTAAAAACCAATTTAGAAGCGGCGGAAGAAATTGCACGTCAAGTACGGCTCCGAGATATTGGGGGGATTATTTTAATTGATTTTATTGACATGGGGAAGAAAGAGCATCAAAAAATGGTTATGAATGTTTTTGAGCAATTTCTGTCTCACGACCGAACCCGTTCCAGTTTGGTTCAGATGAGCGAGCTGGGTTTAGTAGAAATGACTCGAAAAAGAGTTAGAAAAAATTTGGATGCGATTCTTTGTGAACCATGTAATTGTTGTCAGGGTGAGGGAAGAGTTCTTTCGGTAGAGACCATCGCTATTAATTTTCTAAGACGAGTTGAAGAAATTTGTCGCCATTCTCATTCAACGATTGTTAGTTTCACAGTAGGACAAGAATTGGGGGAATATTTAAAAAACAATGGAAAAATATTTTTAAATAATTTAAAAAGGGTTTATAGTAAAGAAATAGCTTGGAAAATCGATCCAAATTTATCTCTTCGTCGTTATTCGATTGTTGAAGTTGGGGAAGACGAGGCTCGAGAATCTATTAATAAAATTGAATAATCGGTACTGTTCCTGTTTGACAAAATCCTCCAATCTTGATACAGTCTTAACCGTTAAAAAGAAGGGTAAAAACCAATAAAAAATTGTGAGGAAAGAAATAAAAAATTCAGGATAAATCCTCATGCCACTTTCGTGGCATCAGATGAGGATGAAAATATATACTCAAGAACCAATCTCCCCCTTTAGCAAAGGGGGAAGGGGGATTTGAGCTCTTTACTACACCGTCATTCAGATTGTGTCACCATCCCTTTCATACACCAAGAATAATGTGAAAGTGGAGGATACAGTACTTTTATTTCCATATTTTGGTTATCTATTATCATTACTACCGTAAAATATTAACATAAGTGGGGGCAAATAATATACAGAATAATTGTGACACAGTCTGATTGCGAGGAGTTCAACCGTTTTTT
>DPKX01000264.1:6663-7035 GCA_003542295.1 Candidatus Atribacter hydrocarboniphilus | reverse complement strand
ATCTATTGAATTATAATAACCATCTATGTCTTTTTAAAAGCTTTTCTTTTTTCTAAGGAGGAACTTTGAGCAAATGAATAAAAAGTCCATCAATAAAGTTAAAGTGCCTTGTATACCAATGGAAAACTTCTTTCGAAACCCGGAGAAAACGGCTTTTAAACTTTCTCCCGATGGAAAATATCTATCTTACCTTCAACCCTGGAAAAATAGATTAAATATTTATGTTGAACGAATCGACGATGGCTCGGTTGTCCAAATAACTCAGGTCACCGAACGTGATATTGCCGGGTATTTTTGGGCGAATAATTCACGGATTGCCTATTTAAAAGATACCGGTGGGGACGAAGATTTTAAATTATTTGCAGTGAATAT
>DPKX01000264.1:0-6625 GCA_003542295.1 Candidatus Atribacter hydrocarboniphilus | reverse complement strand
TTAAAAGATAACGAGAAAGAAATTCTAGTTGGTCTTAACAAAAGGAATCCTCAATTTTTTGATGCCTATCGAGTCAATGTTTATACTGGAGAAATGAATCTCATTGCCGAGAATCCAGGAAATATATCCGGCTGGATGACTGATCATGAAGGTCGACTTCGAGTTGCAGTGACGACCGATGGAGTGAATTCCAGCCTTCTCTATCGGGATCAGGAAGACAAACCATTTCGGACCTTAATTACCACCAATTTCCGCGATACCATTGCCCCGCTTCAATTTACCTATGATAATCAACGACTATATGTTTCTTCTAATTTAGGTCGAGATAAGCAAGCTATATACGAATATGACCCACAGTTGGGGAAAGAGGTAAAGCTGATATATGAAAATTCGGAAGTGGATGTCTCGGTTCTTTTAACATCAGATAAAAATAAAAAAATAACTGGTATAGCTTATGTTACCGATAAGCTACATTATCATTTTTTTGATCGAGAACGGAAAGAAATCCAGCAATTTCTTGAGAAAAAACTCCCTGGATATGAAGTCTCAATAGCCAGCATGAATCGGGAAGAAGACAAGATCCTGGTTAGAACTTATAGTGATAAATCACGAGGTGCTTACTATTACTATGATCTTCATAATGGAGAATTCAAAAAATTAGTTGAAGTGAGTCCCTGGCTAAAGGAAGAATTTTTAGCCGATATGGAACCAATAACCTTCACCGCCAGAGATGGTATGGTTATTCACGGATACCTGACTCTCCCTCGAACTGATGATTCCAAAAGCTTACCAGTTGTCGTAAACCCCCATGGAGGTCCTTGGGCAAGAGATGTCTGGGGCTTTAATCCAGAAGTTCAATTTTTAGCTAATCGTGGCTATGCGGTTTTTCAAGTTAATTTTCGTGGATCAACTGGGTATGGGAGGAAATTTTGGGAAGCCGGTTTTAAACAATGGGGCAGAAAGATGCAGGATGACATTACTGATGGAGTCAATTGGTTGATTCAGAAAGGAATTGCTGATTCCAAAAGGATTGCCATTTACGGGGGTTCTTATGGTGGATATGCAGTATTAGCTGGTTTAACCTTTACTCCCGATTTGTATGCAGCAGGAATTGATTATGTGGGAGTTTCCAATATATTTACCCTTTTGGAGACCATTCCTCCCTACTGGGAGCAGGGACGTCAAATGCTTTATGAAATGATTGGCAATCCGAAAAAAGATCATGATTTACTCCAGTCAGCATCACCAGTGTTCCACGCGGATAAAATTCGAGCACCCTTGCTGGTTGCTCAGGGGGCGAACGATCCACGAGTTAAAAAAGCGGAATCAGATCAAATTGTTGAAACTCTTCGCCAAAGGGGGGTAGACGTTAAGTATATAGTTAAAGAAAATGAGGGCCATGGTTTTCGCAATGAAGAAAACCGGTTTGATTTTTACCGAGAGATGGAACAATTTTTAGCCAAGTACTTGGACGGAATGATATGTTAGTAAATTGGTTATATTAGTTAAAATGTAAAAAGGAGTGTGTTGAAGATGAAAACAATAATCAAACTCCTTTGGTTGGTTTTACTTTTTATCATTCCGTTGGGGAGTTTTTCATTAGTTTGGTCTCAAGATCAAACCCAATTAGAAGATTTTCAGCTCAATGACTTTACGCTGACTACATTGGATGGTCAAGAAATTACTTAAGTAAATTAACCGGAAAACCAGTGCTGTTAACATTTTTCTTGACAACCTGTTCTCACTGCCAAGCTGAAAGCGCATCCTTAAATAAAGTATTTAATAAATACCATGAATCAAAAGAGCTTCAAATTTTAGCAATTGCCCCACGCATGGATAGCAGAGAGAATCTCATAAAGTTTATTGATGAATATCAAGTAGCTTATACAATCCTTCATGATCAAGACAATCAAGTAATAAAACTTTATGGCGTGATTGCAGTTCCCCCTAATATTTTTATAGATCGAGAGGAAAGGTTAAAAAAGTCATTACCGGTGAGGTTGATCTGACGACTTTGGAAGAATCTCTTGGGGAAATATGGTAAAAAAGAAGTGCGGATATCAACAAACCTATTTGCATTTTTGCCATCAAACAGGAATTCCGCATCTCCACCCCTCCCATAACATCTTTAGAGATTATCCCGTAAGAAGAAAATGCAAAAAATCAGTTTCTCGGTATCCGCACCAACTATATTATACCATATTTTTATTTTTTCAATAATACAAAAAAATATTTTTAAACGCTCATGATAGGTTAAAAAAGTAACTTAATAAATTTGGATCTATTAATGTAGCAGTATGCCATGGCATACTGAATCTTGGATTTTCATCCTCGAATGCACTTTAATTGTTTATTTAAAAAATGTCGATGATGGACAGCACATTTGGTTGTTTATGAGTGATGTGGCCTTTAGTTCTTCTTGCTTTAATATTTCTCCCTTAATACTGATTTGAGTCATTTTAACTGGAACTTTTGCACCAGATTGAAGGAGAGCACTTTGAACCATTCGAATTAATCCGCGACAACAGGGGACTTCCATGTATACAATATCTAACTCTTTTATTCTGTTCTGTCGAAATATCTGAGCTAGTTTTTCTTCATAAAGATCTACATTATCAAGTTTTGGACATCCGATTAATAATACTTTTCCGGCTAAAAACTTTTCATGAAAAGCCGGATAAGCACAAGGAACACAATCTGCGGCTATGACTAAGCTGGCATTTTTTAAATAGGGTGCTTCGGTTGGAATCAACATTAATTGTACCGGCCAGTTTTCCAAAAGAGATTGATGTTCCTCAACAGGTAAGGAGTTTACAGGTTCTTTTTGTTGACATGAACTCCCCTTTAATGATTGAGCCATAGTTCCAGGACATCCACAAGCGAGGAGAGGTTCAGGCTGGGAAGGAGGTTGGGGTTGGAGACTTTCGTCAAAGGGTTCGGCGATTCTTTCTTCAATTTGCAGAGCACCAGTTGGACATTCTCCAATACAAGCGCCTAAGCCATCGCAATAGCTGTCTTTAACCAAACGAGCCTTTCCATCAATAATTTGAATGGCTCCTTCAGCACAAGCTAATACGCATTGACCGCATCCATTGCATTTTTCCTCATCTATTTTGATAATGTTCCTTCGAACTGTATTCCTTTTATCCGTCATGGCTATCACACCCATTATTGTCCTTTAAATTGGTTGTTTATTAATTTTTTTCTATTTAGGTATAATAGTACCAGAATATATTAATATGTCAATGATTAATTTTTTCACCCTCATCATCACCTTCTCCCCCTCAAGGGAGAAAGAATTCTAACTTATTATTTACTGAAGATGGGACCAGCGGACTTTCCAAGGTATAAGAACCGAATCAATGGTGAAGATATTACCATTATTCGTTTCATAAGCAATGCGAGAAAATTCGGCTTTTATTTCACCTAATCCTGGGGCATCATTAATGGCTAATAAAACACGAGGGTCTTCTTGGCTTTTCATCAAAACCATGGTTGATCCTTCTAAAAGCGTTTTCAAGGTGAGCTTGTTTCCAGGGAGATCGCGCCAAGTGATTCGATAGGGAACCATGTGATAGCTAAGAATAGCAGTGAGAATTGGATGGTTTTCCGGTTTAGAGAGAGCTTCTAAGGTATTTTTGGATAAATCTTTAAAAGCGTCATTATTTGGAGCAAAAATAGTTATATTATCAAATTCTCTCAAAGAATTTAACAAGCCCGCATTATCGATGAGTTGTAGTAAAATGGTAAAATTACCATCGGCAGCTAATACATCAACTATATTGGCTTCAATCCTTTGGGTGGACGGGTTAAATCTTCGATTCCGGCTTGAAGCCAAGGGAGAAGCGAACGAGAAATGAGTGAATAGGAATATCGCGATAAAAATCAACGATATTGGAGAATATCTTTGTTTGGTCATAAATTATAATCCTCCACAGCATTTGATATTATATTATTCTTATTCAGCATATTCGAAAAGGTTCGTTTCGAAATTAATGAATAATTAGATTAAAATGAAACTCGATAATCTACTAAAAACCGGGAGGAAAGACCGTTGAGCGATCATATCAAGAAAATAGCCGCTGAACTGGGTATAAATGAAAAACAAGTAAGCGAGGTTGTTGAGCTTCTCAATCAGGATGCCACCATTCCCTTTATTGCTCGTTATCGGAAAGAGGCAACTGGAAGCTTAGACGAAGTAGTCATAACTGATATACGAAACCGTATGGACCGTCTTCGGTTATTAGAAAAAAGAAGAGAGGCCATATTGAGTGCCATGGAAGAAAGAGGCCAGCTAACCGACGAGATTCGCGAAAAAATGGAAGCAGCCGAAACCCTAACCGAGTTAGAAGACCTCTACTTACCATTTCGACCAAAACGCCGAACCCGAGCGACCATAGCCCGGGAAAAAGGCCTGGAACCTTTAGCTGAAATCCTCTTTAAACAGAAAGAAGAAAATCCCATTGTTTTAGCCGAAAGCTTCCTGGACCAGGAAAAAGGTGTAACATCAGTCGAAGAAGCATTGAAGGGTGCGCAAGATATTATGGCGGAGTGGATGAATGAAGATCAAGAAGCACGAAAAGCTCTCCGAGAATTATTCCTGACTCAAGGAATTATTCGCTCCCATGTGATAAAAGGAAAAGAAACCGAAGGAGTAAAATACCAAGATTATTTTAATTGGGAAGAACCGGTTAAAAGCATACCATCTCATCGGCTTTTAGCGATTCGAAGAGGCGAAAAAGAGATGTTTTTATCTCTTCGGATCCTCCCCCCGGAAGACATTGCTCTATCGCTCTTGGAGTCCTTTTTTGTTAAAGGAACCAATCCTTCTTCATTAATTGTAAAAGAAGCCTGTCAAGATTGTTATAAAAGACTGATGGCTCCATCATTAGAAAATGACATCCGGTTAATCAGCAAGGAAAGAGCTGACCGGGTAGCTATTGAAGTCTTTTCTGAAAATCTACGTCAGTTGTTGTTATTTCCATCACTTGGGCAAAAAAGAGTATTGGCTATTGATCCTGGATTTCGAACCGGTTGCAAGATGGTTTGTCTCGATACCCAGGGGAATTTACTGCAACACGATACCATCTATCCCCATCCTCCTCAGGAAGACAAAGAGTCAGCTAGTAAGCTGGTTTTAAAGAGGTGTCAGGAATTTAAAATTGAGTGTATTGCGGTTGGAAACGGAACAGCTGGGAGAGAGACTGAAGCTTTTCTACGCAGCTTAGAGGGATTATCAAAAATTCCCATTGTTATGGTCAATGAAAGTGGAGCCTCGGTTTATTCTGCATCTGAGGTTGCTCGAAAGGAATTTCCTGACCAGGATGTGACGGTGAGAGGAGCAGTATCAATAGGCCGGCGGTTGATGGATCCTTTAGCTGAACTAGTTAAAATTGATCCAAAATCGATTGGTGTGGGACAATACCAACATGATGTTGATCAAACTGAACTCAAAAAATCTTTAGATGGTGTGGTTATAAGTTGCGTAAATAATGTTGGAGTTGAAGTGAATACCGCCAGTAAAGAACTGCTGAGTTATGTTTCAGGGCTTGGTCCTCAACTGGCTCAGGCGATAGTTGACATCCGAAGCCAAAATGGTCCTTTTCGTTCCCGAGAACAGTTAAAAAAGGTTCCTCGCTTAGGTCCTAAAGCATTTGAGCAATCAGCAGGTTTTTTACGAATTCGAAATGGAGAAAACCCTCTGGACGCCTGTGCGGTCCATCCGGAGAGCTATCACATCGTTGAGCAAATAGCTACTGATTTGGGGGTTTCAATAACCGAGTTGATTGGGAAAAGTGATCTTGCTGAAAAAATCAATCTCAATAATTATATAAATGATAAGGTTGGTTTTCCAACCCTGCAGGACATCCTTGCTGAGCTTGCTAAACCAGGCCGGGATCCTCGGCAACAATTTGAGTTCTTTCAATTCGCTCATGGAGTAAATTCGATCGAAGACCTTCAAATTGGAATGAAACTTCCCGGTGTAGTAACCAACATCACTGCCTTCGGAGCTTTTGTGGATATTGGTGTTCATCAAGATGGTTTAGTCCACATTAGTCAGTTGTCCCAGAAATATATTAAAAATCCTGCCGAAGTGGTGAAAGTTCATCAAAAAGTAATAGTAACAGTTATCGGAATTGACCTGGAAAGAAAGCGAATTAACTTATCGATGAAGAAACCGGATTAAACCTAGAATTATTAAATACGAAAAAAACACTTTAAATTAATATAAAATATTGAAATAATCGAATATTTTCCATTGACAATCCGGTTTTTAGGTGATACTATCCTTGCACAGCTTGTAAAAGCTAATACATGTTTCAATTTTTGGAGGTTTAAGTTTAAATGGCAACTGGTAAAGTGAAATGGTTTAACGCATCAAAGGGTTATGGTTTTATTGAATCTGATCAGGGTGGGGACGTTTTTGTTCATTACTCAGCGATCGAAGGTAACGGTTTTCGTACTCTTGAACAGGGACAGACAGTAGAGTTTGAAGTTCAACAGGGGGCAAAAGGACCGCAGGCAGCAAAAGTTAAAAGAATCTAATTGTGAGCGTATAATATTAATTTGCCCGAAAAGCCCTGGAGAATCTCCAGGGCTTTTTTTGTTTGGTGAAGCAAAGAAA
>DPKX01000307.1 GCA_003542295.1 Candidatus Atribacter hydrocarboniphilus | reverse complement strand
TGGTCCCGGACTGAGTCCGCATCCAGGCTACTATTTCATTAAGAAGCAAGGTTACAAAAAACATTCGCTCAGGATCAGAGAGGTGGGCGATAGAGATGATTGAAACCCGGGGTTTTCCTTCGGGTGTGTATAGTAAACGTTGGATATCGAGCGGTTCGCCTTCAAGCCAAGTTGTAAATCCCGGAGAAGCTAACAGGTTGTTTAGACTGATTGCCAGTTTAAACCGTTCCTTAGCTGGATAGAAGGACTCTAAATCAAAAACTCCAATTTTTTTAAAAGACGGTTTTTGAATCTCATGAATCATACCAGTAATATCCAGGCTCCTTCCATCCCTCCAGGCTTGATCGAGGATATTGGATAGAAGAATGTGATCGCGACTTTGAACTGGGTCAGCATCAATACCTAGTAGGCTGAGCAATCCAGATATAGTGGATATAATGCGGTCGCGAAGGGTTGAAGTATCCTGCAGGATATTGGCTGAAGGAGGAACGAAGGAGCGAAGGATCTGTAAAGGCCGACCGGCAGTATTCCCTGGTGTATAAATTGTCATAGAAACGGTATCCTTCAAACGTTGAATACGCTCTGGTCCTTGCCCCCACTGTGCTAAGCCATTTTTCCAGTTTTCAGCGGTTTTTGCAGCAAAAGCGTCAGGATCCATTCCCTTGCGAGCAGCTTCAGCCTCGTCGATCCAAGGTCGGAAATCTTCCGGTTGAAGATCGGGAAATTGTAAGAGGAGATTTCCTAAATCACCCTTGGGATCGATAAGAATAGAGGGGATACTATCAATGGCAGCTTCTTCAAGAAGACCGATGGCCAAACCGGTTTTTCCGCTGCCAGTCATACCCACTATCATGGCGTGGGTAGTTAAATCTTTAGCATCATAAAGAATTAAGTCGTCTTTTAGCTCATTATTGGTCAAGTCAAATTCTTTCCCTAAATAAAACACCCCAAGTTTTTCAAAATCCTGCATGGCAATATCCCCCCCAATGAGATTCGATAATAAACAATTTCAATTTAATTCTACCGTATTAGGAAACCATGTACAATCCAGCAAAGCATTGGGCTATGACGCAGCAGTCCTATCCTGAAAATACTGAAACGTTTTTTATGGTCATTCTTTTAGGGCAACCAGTCAGGATCTCATTCTGGGCTTTCACCCTCATCCTCACCTTCTTCTCCCATCAAGGGAGAAGGAACTCTAAATCGTCATTGCGAGACCTCGTTTTTTNNTCGTGGCAATCTCTTCAGTATCATCGTTTTTATTTTTCCTCTTCCTTTGGATATCGGGAGTGATTGATTCTTGAATTAGTATTTTCATCCTCATCTGGTGCTGCATAGCAGCATGAAGGTCTATCCTGTAATCCAAAAACTGAGTCATCCTAAGCGGTGCATTTCCGCGTGAGGATCTCATCTGATACATTATTAAGTTTTCCTCGCCCAACTGGGGTAAGGTAATTTATACCCATCCTTTTTCTAAAAAGCTATAATACCTTCAGGAGGTTGAAATTATGAAAGCCATGGTACTCAAGCAACTTTGGGATTTAAGTCAATACCATTCACCCTTGGAATTGGTTGAAATTCCCTATCCTTCATATAAAAACAACCAGGTTGTTGTAGAAGTGGTAACTTGCGGAGTATGCCGAACCGAATTGGATGAAATCGAGGGGCGAACCCCACCTTCCTTTTTTCCGATGATCCTTGGACATGAAATCATAGGGCGGGTAGTTGAGAAGGGGAGCCGTGTACAAAAGCTCAGCTTAGGAGATCGAGTAGGTATTGCCTGGATACATTCATCCTGCGGTCATTGTTCTTTTTGTCTTGAGGGAAGGGAAAATCTCTGTGCCGAATTCAAGGCCACTGGAAGAGATGCCCACGGTGGTTATGCCGAATACACCGTGATTGAAGAGGATTTTGCTTTTCCCATTCCTTTTGAATTCTCAGATGAAGAAGCTGCGCCTTTGCTCTGTGCTGGAGCGGTGGGATACCGGTCTCTCAAATTAGGAAATGTAAAAAATGGAATGAATATCGGTTTTTCGGGATTTGGCGCTTCTGCCCATCTGGTGATGAAGGTTGCTCAATATCTTTTTCCTTCCTCGAAGTTATATGTTTTTACTCGGAACGAAAAAGAGCGAACTTTTGCTCGAGAATTAGGTGCTACCTGGGCAGGGGACTTTGAAGAAGAGCCACCGGAGAAACTTCACCTTATTATTGATACCACTCCGGCCTGGAAGCCGGTCGTTCTGTCACTTCGACATTTGGAACGAGGAGGGAGACTGGTCATCAATGCCATTCGCAAAGAAAAGCCTGACCAGGATTTTCTACTCAAATTAAGTTATTCTGAGGACTTGTGGATGGAAAAAGAAGTAAAAAGTGTAGCCAATGTGACCCGAACTGATGTTCAGCAGTTTTTACAATTAGCAGCAGAAGCATTAATTCGACCGGAGGTACAGATTTATCCGCTTGAAGATGCCAATAAGGCATTATTGGAACTCAAAGATGGAAAAATCCGCGGCGCCAAAGTCCTCCGCATAAAAGAAAATGGATAACAGAAATGACTATTCAATTATGCTTTTATACTCCTTCTCTTTTTCCTAATATCAATAGACCCTCATGTCACACGATGACACCACATGACAATGAAAACGGAAAGGGCGCGAGGGTGAGAAATAGAAAAAAAAGACGAAAAGATGAGATCCTCACGTGGAAAAGCACCCTGATGGTTATGTAGACTATCCTATGGGAATTCGTGGGATTGTAGAAGGACAAGGAGAGACCTATGGAGATGCCCTTCAAGATGTAAAATCAGCAATCCAATTTCACATTGACACCTTTGGAAAAGAAGTCTTCGAAATTGATCCACCAGTATTCGAGGCATTTGTTTCTGAAACCAATTGAAAAGGTATAAATGCGAGAGGAATTGCAGAAGTTTGGAGAAGTACCAAATTCTTTTAACTCGCCGTCTGGCTTATAGTTCAGTAATAATCATAGTGATTTTCTTGATGACTTCTTCAATTTTGTTCTGATGAACTGACCCAACCCTTTTGATAATAATGCGGATATCACTGGTAAACAAACGGGTAGGGCGGATATAACTCGGTTGTTTCAAGCTACCGGTAACAAAATCTTTTTCTTCAAGGAGAATTGAATAGAGATCGGAATGAACAACCGTGGTAATCTGGCAAAGAATCACATCATCACCCTGCAATGGAGCAACAACAAAAGCCGGTCGCTTTTTGCTTTGACTCAGATCAGAAAAGGGAAAGGGAAGAACAACGACATCTCCTTTTACAAGTCTTTCCATGCCTCATCCTCTTCAGGAGTGTCCCAATCTCGACTCAATACTCTTTCTGAAGCGTGCATCATTTGGAATGAAGAGGAAATTGAAATTTTCTCGCAAACTAATCTTTCTCCTTCTTCTTCCCTAATAAGAAAGAGATCTCCCTCTTTCACGCCTATTTTCTTTCGGATTGATCCTGGAATAGTCAGACGACCTCGACGGTCTACAACCGATACCTTCTGATTCATATGTATCCTCCTAAGTAGGAATTACCCACAAAATAGTATAGCATTTTTTCATCTTTTTGCTCATTCCTAATTTTTTAAAATTCAAGAATCAAGACCTG
>DPKX01000267.1 GCA_003542295.1 Candidatus Atribacter hydrocarboniphilus | reverse complement strand
ATGGCAGTCCGCTTCGTCCGGGGATTGTTCATCGCTTGGACCGGGACACCTCGGGTGTTATGGTGATTGCCAAAACTGATCGTGCTTATCTCGAACTGATCCACATGTTTAAAAATAGATCAGTTATGAAATTTTACTTAGCTCTAGTCGAAGGACAGTGGAAGGGAAATAGACAGGTCGATTTGGCTATTCAGAGAAATCCACGGATGCCTTGTCTGATGAAGATTTCCTCAAGTGGTGGAAAGCCGGCATTGACTGAAATAGAACCTCTGTGGATCGGAGATTCCTATTCACTTTTGCAAGTCAAACCGCGGACCGGACGAACTCACCAGATACGAGTCCATTTAAGTTCTCAAGGGTACCCGATTGTTGGGGATAAATCTTATGGAAGCAATCGCTCTGAAGCAATAATGAAACGGCAAGCTTTGCATGCTTTTCTTATTGTTTTTTCGCATCCGGTTACCAGAAAACAAATGTTTTTTGCCGCTGCTTTACCCAGTGATTTTCAAGAAGCCTTAAGTGATATTTCAAATTTGACGAATATTATCGGGAATAGCAGGAGTCACGGTTAAATTTTTTTCGTTGCGGAAGGTCATTTTTCCTAAGCCGGCATGGGGAAGGGTTTTTACGTTTTTAATGGAGGTATACATAACAATTACCGATTTTTCATTCCGAAGAGAAGAATAATAACCGGCAATTTGAGCAGCCAGAAAGAGGTCTCCAGCAAGATTATTGGGCTGGTTGGAAATTCTCAGTAAAACATGCGAACCAGGAAAATCCCTTACATGAAGCCAATAATCGTCTCGTGATGAAAAACGGGTAACTAATAAATGATTGGCTTTTTCATTTTTCCCAACCAAAATTATATTTTTCGAGGGAGTGAGAAATTTTATAATACCCGGTTCAAAAAAGCCTGATTGATTTGAGCTGGTTTGATCTTTTTCTTGTTGGAACAAATCCTGATCAAGGTGATGACGTTCATTTTCGAGAGTTTTTTTTCGGAATTCCAATTCTTCCTTTTTCTTTTGGAGAAGGTGATTGCGGGTTTTGGATTTTCGATATTTGCGAAAGTAGAGCTGCATATTTTGATTAATAGTAAGAAGAGGATTCATTTCAATAAAAATTTTTTCTGTGTTATCAGTGAGGAGGTTGGTTACCAGGATTCCCTGGGGTTGTTTTTCAATAATATTGAGTTGAGGATAAAGCTTTAAAAGATTACCGCGGATCAATAACTCATTTAATTGCCCTTCATCGACCAGAGATTGGTCGGCTTGGCATAATTCTTCTTCGATAAATAGAAGCTCTTTATCAATAAAATTCTTTTTTTTATTTTTTTGACTCAGAATTGCCTGACGATTCCAGGAGGTTTGAACAAAGTATTTCACTGCTTCATTAAGATTGGGGAAATCAAGGCATGGGCCATGAGCATGGTGTTGGGTTGAAGACCAAAATATTCCCTGAGGGAAGTGATCCTGAGGAGAAAGCGAAACGGAAAAAATGGTTTTTTGGTCGAAAAGTTTTCGCAAAAAATTTTGAAGACAAGTGTTGACGAGCGGTTGAAGATTGTCAGCATTGACCTCCTGATTGGTGAAACACTCGGTAATTATCGATGCCAAGAAAGGACCAACACCGTCGATATTCTTGACAAGCCATTTTGGTAAATCAACATCGAGTTTTGGGATGGGGAATTCAACCTTTTGCTGTGCCAAAAGAAGCGGGTCAATGGCATTGATTTTTAGTGGAGGAAGTTGATAAGGATCTCCAACCATAATGGTGCGGTAACGGCTTTGTTGAGCGCTGACCGTTTTTTGACAGCCGAGAATAGAAGGAGGATCATCGGCGGTGGTTAAAATGCAATTGGCATTTCTTCCGGTTAATTCACCATAAAGATAAAAGTGGTTTTTATCTACCCAGATTTTTTGGTTTTGAAAAGTGATGCGGATGACTCGGTCCCATCCTGCTTGTTCGAATCCGATTATTTTAGCTCCAACCAAATATTTATTAAGAATTTGTGTCCAAGCTGTTTCTTTTCCCTTTTTCACGAATGGTTTCGATTGTGTATAATAAAAAAAGCAAATTTCAGGATGGGTGGATAGAATCAAAAAACCTGATTGGCCTGGCGAGCGGATCTCAAAGCAGGTTTCTCGGTTTTCGGAAAGAGTGATTTTTTGTACCCGAGCTCCTTGTACAAGGGGGGAAACGGTTTCAATTTGAAAACGTAAAGGTATTCCTTCCAGTATTCTCATCGATTCGGAGTCCTAACTTTGTTGACACCTTCAATAATATTAAATAATATTATTCCAGTTGTCCGATTGCAAGCCCGGTTTTTAATTCAGCCGAAGCTTGCTCCTGTAACGGTCATTGTATCAATAAAGCACTGAGATTTATAATCAAAGCAATCAATGGGCAAAATCATTCCTCGTTGCAGATTTGGTGAGGATTGGTATTGGCCAAATTTCTTTTTTCCTTGATGTTACCTGGTGATAGGAAGACCTTTATAAATACCGTGATATGCGTTCAGGAAAGAAAGATTGTCATCCTAAGGTTGATTATCGCTAACTTGTAGGATTTCATTCTATTTCTTTTTTTGAAAATTTTAAAAAGGAGAAATAGCAAACTTAACTCATAGCATTGAGCGCGATAGGGACATATTTTAGCTTCAACTCTGTTCGTAAGCATTCTGACGGACTATCCAAAAAAAGGGGTAAAGGTGAAAAAATGAAAAGTATGACTGGATTTGGCTATGCTGAAGGTGAGGGTTCGATCGGATTTTACCGAATATCCATCAGGAGCTTTAACCATCGCTTTTCAGATATTAATTTACGGCTTCCCCGAGAATTATGTGTTTGGGAAGAAAATTTAATATCCTATCTTAAAGAACGGATATCGCGGGGAAAGGTGGAGTTAAAGCTCAATTATGAGCCCAGTGAAGAAGCTTTTTCGGTAGAAGCCAATTCACTTTTAGCCAAAGTTTATCTGAAAGCTCTTCATAAATTGAGTAGTGACTTGAACATTCCCTATGAAGCTGACTTACGGGATTTGATGCAAGTTCCGGAAATTATCAAACTGAAAGAAGATGATCACCGTTGGCTTGACGAATTTCAACGGTTTTTTCCAATATTTAAAGAAGCTGTCGAAGCTTTTTTGCAATATCGGCTTCGTGAAGGAGAAAAACTAAAGCATGACCTTTTACGGCAGATGGAAAAATTTCAAGAATTGGTGGCTCTAGTTGAAGAAAAATCAAAGAATATTCCGGAGTATTACCGCGAAAAACTCAACCAGAGATTAAAAGAAATCATTCCAACTGTTCCCATCAATGAAAACTTATTAGCCCAAGAAATTGTATTCTATGTTGATCGAAGTGACATTCACGAAGAGATTATCCGTCTGAAGGCACATATTTGTCGTTTTGATGATATTCTTTCCCGTCAAGATTCGATCGGGCGGGAATTGGAATTTGTACTCCAGGAAATGAATCGTGAAGTGAATACCATTGGTTCGAAGAACTCAGATGTTGAAACCTCTTCTTTGATTATTGATTTGAAAACGGTATTAGAAAAAATGAGAGAGCAAATTCAGAATGTGGAGTAAAAGATAGTATGCCCGGCCTTCTTTTCGTTCTTTCAGGACCATCAGGCGCTGGAAAAAGTACTGTAAGAAAAGCAGTAATGGAACAGTGCGAGGGTTTAAAATATTCTGTTTCCTTCACCACCCGGGTTCGACGAGAAGGAGAGCGTGAGGCTGTTGATTACTTTTTTGTTGATGATACTACCTTTCAGCAAATGAAAGAGAATAATATGTTTATCGAATGGGCGAAAGTTCATGGTAACTTTTATGGAACCCCCCGATTAAAGATGGAGGAATGGTTGCTGAGTGGGTATGATGTTATTTTAGAAATTGACGTTCAGGGAGCTCTCCAGGTCAAAAGAAATTACCCCCAGGGAATTTTTGTTTTTATCGCTCCACCGTCCTTAGAAACACTTGGAGAGCGTCTTCGTAATCGTAAAACTGATCGAGAAGACGTTGTCTACCTGAGAATGATGAATGCTTTGATTGAAATGAAATCGATTCGGGATTATGATTATTTGATCATTAATAATCTTCTTGAAGAAACCGTTCATAAATTCCACTCAGTGATTATTGCTGAACGCTGCCGTATTCGGTACGGAG
>DPKX01000063.1:6774-8763 GCA_003542295.1 Candidatus Atribacter hydrocarboniphilus | reverse complement strand
TGACATGAGAGTTTATCCTTCAATAGGAAGAGATTAAAAAGATAAGGATATCCTAATCATTCATTAAAATGATTTCTGAATTTTAAATAAAATTTCCAAAAACTTGATTCTATCTAAAGATGAAAGAAAATAAACATTTTATTCATAAAAAAATTTTTAATACTTGTTTAGCTGGACAAACTAAAACATGAAAATTATAATTAAACTATATGCGTAAAGAAGATGGATTAAGGTGGGGTGAAAATGGAGGACAAGAATTTCCAATACATTCTTGAAATGAAAAATGTCGGAATGAGTTTTGGGAATGTCGAAGCATTGAGAAATATTAATTTTTCGGTTGGGAAAAATGAAGTAGTCGGTTTGCTTGGTGATAATGGTGCTGGAAAATCGACTATGGTTAAAATTATGACCGGAGTTCTCCATCCCACCTGTGGAGAACTCCATATCCGTGGAAAGAAAGTTACTTCCCGAGATTACAATGTAAAAAAAGCCCACAGTTATGGTATAGAAACTGTCTATCAAGATAAATCTTTAGGAGAAAAACAAGCCTTATGGCGGAATTTTTTTATTGGACGGCAAATAACCAATAGATTTGGCTTCATCAACATTAAAAAGGAAAAAGAAATTGCCAACAACATCATTATGGATATGATTGGGTTCCGAGGTGTTGGTATTGGTGTTGATTCTAAAGTGAGNNAAACTTTCAGGTGGGGAACGGCAAGGGATTGCCATAGGGCGGGCAATGCATTTTGATGCCGATTTAATCATTCTTGATGAGCCAACGGTTTCTTTGTCGGTTAAAGAAGTCCAAAAAGTTCTTCAATTTGTTGAGAAAATTCGAGCCTCTGGTCGAGCTTGTGTTTATATATCCCACAACATCGGACATGTTTACGATATCTCCGACCGTTTTGTAATTATTGATCGGGGGATGGTGGTAGCTAACTTCTCCAAAGAAGAGATGTCTTTAGCAAAATTAGATGAATTTCTATTACGATTCGCATCTAAAAAGAGGGGAGACGAGTAGGAGTTATGATTAAAACTGAGAAAAAGGGTTTATTAGCCATAGAAGGTTTTCCAGTTATGCTGGTTTTTGTGGTTATAATTTTAGCTTTTATGAAGACCGCACCTAATGCTTTTCTAAGGCCAACCATATATATGTCTTTTTTAACCTATAATGCTCCTACTCTNNGCGGCCGGATTGACTCTGATTATCACTGCGGGTGAAATTGATCTTTCTTTTCCATCAGTTATTGCTTTTTGTGGAATGGTGTTTGCCTATCTTTTTCACATCACCGGAATGATTTTTATTCCTTTTTTAGCAGCTTTAGCAGCCGGAGCTTTTATTGGTTATATGAATGGTTTGATCCTTACCAAGGTTGGGATTCCTTCAATAATGACAACTTTGGGGACCAACTTCTTTTGGGCGGGTTTAACCATTTTAATTTCAGGAGGAGTTTCTCTCAACGTCAATCCGATAAAAGGTTCTCTTCTTCATACCTTGTTGGTTGGTAGAATTGGGGGTCTTTTTCCTGCTCAAGCCATTTGGTCCATTGGTTTGACAGTTTTTGTTTGGTATTTATTGAATCGTCATACTTTTGGGGAAAGCATCATGTTTATTGGAGACAACGTCAATGTCGCTCGGGTCATGGGAGTTAACGTTGATTCTACTAAGATTAAGGTTTTTACTTTAATGGGTTTAATGGGCGGCTTTGCTGCTTGCTTACTTACTTTTGAAATGACCAACTTTTGGACGAATCAAGGAAGTGGATTTCTCCTTCCGGTTATGGCCGCTGTTTTTATTGGAGGGACATCAATTTCTGGTGGAGAAGGCCGGGTAATCGGCACCTTGTTTGGTATGTTTATTGTAGGTTCTCTTGAGACTGGCGTTACGGCTTCTGGTGTAGGTGGATTCTGGACTCGTTTGACTACCGGACTCATTATGCTTGGCTCAATTGCCTTGAATATTGTACTTGATCGGACCAATGGAAA
>DPKX01000063.1:0-6653 GCA_003542295.1 Candidatus Atribacter hydrocarboniphilus | reverse complement strand
AGTACAATATTATTAAGGAGGAATAGGAAATGAAAAAAATTTCATTTATTCTGGTTGTTGCATTGATATTCTTAACTTTTACTCTACCACTCTATGCCCAAGATAAACTTTTGGGAGAAGGAATGGTCATTTACTGCCAAATGGGAGGGGCTGAAGGTGCTGTTGCCACTATACAGAGAACTTTAGGAGCGCGTGAAGCTGCTAAAGCTTTGGGTGTAAAATTAATCGAACAGTATTCTCAGTGGCAACCAGAAAAGATGGTTCAGCAATTTAAGGAAGCCATTGCCGCTCAACCTGATGGGATTGTTATTATGGGCCATCCAGGTTCAGCGGCAATGTGGGATTTGGTAAGAGAAGCTGACAGTAAAGGAATTATTGTTACCGTGAACAATACCCCACTTCCAGATATCCAGGAAGAGTTTTTAGCAAAAGGATTCGGATATGCTGGTGTTGATTTGTTTGCGGGTGGATATTTAACTGGTCAAGCGATGGTAAAAGCTGGTTTAAAACCAGGAGATAAGGCCATTGTATATGGTCTTTTCTCGCAGCCATTCCGTGGACAAAGCGAAGAAGGAATGGCAAGAGCACTTGAAGATGCTGGAATCATTGTTGATCGCCAAGAGATTTCTCCTGAAGCTGATGCTGATGCCTCGACAGCCATACCAATATTAACCGGATATTTTCAAGCCAATCCAGATTGCAAGGCAATTGGAACTCAACATGGAGCAATCACTGGAATTTTGGTTAATCTGCTGAGGGATAATTTGAAGAAACAACCTGGTGAAATTATTTCTGCCGGTATCGATTTATCACCAGCTACCATTGAAGGGCTTAAAACTGGATACATTAGTGCGGTTCTTGATCAACAGCTCTATTTGCAAGGGTTTATCCCCGTTGTTCAAGTCGTTTTGGCTAAAAAGTATAAAATCACCGGTTTTAATATTAACACCGGAGCTGGAACTGTGACTCCAGAAACTATTGGTGAATTGGAAGAGCTTATTAACGCTGGATATCGTTAATGAATTTAAAAACCCTCTCTTAAAAAATTTTGGAGAGGGTTTTTAAATAAGCTAGAATGATTATTGATTAAATGAACAAACTACGCTTGACATTTATGATGACCCTGGTTATAATTCGTAAAATATTAATCGGCTTAGAACGGGATGAGTAATTGAGGAAGAAGGGATAGAGAACCGGGTAAGGTGGAAGCCGGTCCTTCAGAACTCGATGAACATGGCCCGGGAGCCGTTACGGTGAAAGCAGAGTAGCCGGAACCGTCTAATCGGCGTTATTCGATCGCCATCTGATGATTGAGATGGAGAATGAGTTGGATGGTCTTTGACTATCAGAAATAAGGGTGGTACCGCGGATGAACCCCCGCCCCTTGGGCGGGGGTTTTTTATTTTTAAAATAGGGGGGCGCATATCATGGGAGTTGCTTTGAGGTCTTATCAAGAAATAAACGAAAAGATTAAAAAAGGAAAAGTAGTTGTTGTCACTGCTGAAGAGGTTATTGAATTAGTTGATAAAAAAGGAATTGAAAAAACTGCTCGAGAAGTTGATGTCGTAACCACAGGAACCTTTGGTGCGATGTGTTCTTCAGGTGCAATGATTAATACCGGTCATACCAAACCAAGGATGAAAATCAGCGAAGCTTACTTAAATGGAGTGATGGCGTATGGTGGTTTGGCAGCCGTTGACCTTTATATCGGAGCAACACAGGTTGCCAAAGATGATCCTTTGAATAAAATCTACCCCGGAGAATTTAAGTATGGTGGTGGTCATGTCATTCAAGATTTGGTTGCTGGTAAAGATATATTATTGGAAGCCTACGGTTATGGAACCGATGAATACCCTCGTAAAAAATTAATAACCTGGATTAATATTAAAGATTTAAATCAAGCCTATCTCTTTAATCCCCGTAATGCATATCAAAATTACAATGTTGCCGTGAATTGCTCAGATAAAATAATCTACACTTATCTTGGAGTACTTCTCCCCCATTTGGGGAATGCGGGCTTTTCGTCTGCTGGTCAGTTAAGCCCATTATTGAATGATCCTCATTATCGAATTATTGGCGTGGGAACGAAGATATTTTTAGGTGGTGGCGTTGGTTATGTTGCTTGGCAGGGGACTCAGCATGACCCTGGAGTGGAAAGAAACGATAAGGGAATACCAAAGGGAGGTGCGGGCACCTTGGCAGTAATTGGAGATATGAAAGGCATGGATCCCAATTGGCTTTGGGGCTTAAGTGTCAGAGGTTATGGATGTTCTCTTGCGGTTGGATTGGGAGTTCCCATCCCCATACTTGACGAAGAAACACTCCAGTATTGTGCAGTTCGAGATCAAGACATTGAAGCGCCGATCATCGATTATAGTAACGCTTATCCAAACGGAACTGGCGAGGTTTTGGGATATGTAAATTATGCTGAATTAAGAAGTGGTAAGATATATCATTCGGGAAAGGAAATACCAACCTCACCAATTTCCAGTTATTCTCGTGCTCGTGAAATCTGTTCAATTTTGAAAAAATGGATTCAGGATGGAAATTTTACTTTAACCCAACCAACACTCACCCTTCCTAATACTGAATCAGAGGTTCGGTTTAGAAACCTTGCTGAAAGACCTTTTAATAACAATGTCAATGGGGTTAGGAGGTAAGCCAAATGATATCGACTAAGAAGGTAGTTTTACATTTTCCCCGAGAAGCAGTCGAGAGACCAGTGGTGTGTGATCTGGCGCTTCGTTTTGGATTAACCTTTAATATTCTTCGCGCCTCTATTTCTCCACACCATGAAGGACTTATGGTTTTAGAAATCATCGGTGAAAATACCAAAAATGAGGAAGGTCTCAAGTATCTTCAAGAAAAGGGAGTAGAAATACAACCTTTAAGCCAAGACATTAAGAAAGACGATCAACGTTGCATCGATTGTGGTTCTTGCTTAGGAGTTTGTCCAACTTCAGCTCTTTATATGGACAAGAAATCTTATCGGGTAATATTTGAAGAATCGAAATGTATTGCTTGTGAACTTTGTGTATTGGCTTGTCCTACCCGTGCGATGGAGGCTTTATTTTAAAATATGGTCGAATATGTAGAACGGTTTTATCGAAAGACTGTTAAACCCTCCGATTTAACATCATTCGAAGTAAAGATTAAAGAAAGCGATCTCATGATCTATGCCCATTCCGATTTATGCCAGTTCTCTTATTCTCTTTTAGATAAAGAACGAAGGAACTTAGAGGCTTATATTCGCTACAAACCACAGTTTCAGGAATCTTTGGTTCCAATAGAAGTCGATGATTTTGCTCCTCCCATCTGTAAGATTATGGCCGAATCGGTAAAAAAGGCAAGAGTTGGACCAATGGCTGCAGTAGCTGGAGCGATAAATGATCGACTGGCAAACGAACTCTTATCCAAAACGACAGAATTAATAATTGAAAACGGTGGAGATTTATTCATCCGTTCTTTAAGGGAACGAGTTATCGCTATTTATGTTGGAGAAAATTCTCCCTTTAAATCACATATCGGATTATTGATTTCTCCGGGGAAGACTTACGGAGTGGCAACATCTTCGGGTAAAATCGGGCATTCTTTAAGCTTTGGGGAAGCAGATGCAGTTACTATAGTTGCCCGCTCATCAGCAGTAGCTGATGCTTGGGCGACCAGTATTGGTAATTTGATACATTCAAAAAAAGATGTTGAAAATGTATTGAAATACTGTGAAAATATTCAAGAAATAATTGGAGTTGTTGTTGTTTTTCAGGATGTTTTAGGGGCTCGAGGCGATATACAGCTGGTAAATCTTTGATGTTTTAAAAACCGTGAAAAAATAATGGTTTATTGTTCTTGGAGGAATAATTTCAAATTTTGCCATTAAAGCCTCCTCTTTATCGTCGTTTTAATTCTATCGGATCTCATTGTCTTTTTCCTCAATTTGTTTTTTGCTATTATTAACAACAATGCCAAGAAACAATATGGTAAACTCATTTAAGCAGAAAGATTTTCAACTCTTAAAAGAAAGAGGGGGGTTCGCGATGAATGCTGATTTAGAACTAAAACCCGAACAACTCCGATGGTATTGTGAACCAGAAAGCCTTGGTTTTGAATATACCTCAGAATTATGCTCTTATAATGAATTTATTGGACAGGAGAGAGCTATCCGATCAATTGAATTTGGCCTGGATTTGGAGAGACCTGGATATAATTTATTTTTGACTGGTATTACAGGAACAGGAAGAGTCGGAGCCATCAAATATTGTATTGCGAAAAAGATCAAAGACCAGCAAACCAAGGGAATCCTTCCTCAAATTTTTGACTGGTGTTATATTTTTAACTTTGATAGTCCAGATCGACCTCAGGTGTTAAAAATTCCAGCCGGAGAAGGTAAAAAGCTATCAATACGTTTAGAAAATCTTTTAAAGAATATCAAAGAAATCCTTCCCAAGGCTTTTGCCGGAGAAGAATACAAAAATCAGAAACAAATTTTGATAGATGAGGAGCAAAGAAAGAATCGGCAAATCATTCAGGAATTAGAACGGATGGCTCTCCAGGAAAATTTTGCTTTTCGTATGACTTCTATGGGGCCAATCTTGGTTCCATTGGTCGATGGAAAACCAATGACACAAGAGCAATATATTGCTTTATCTGAAACCGAAAAAGAAACCATAGAAGAAAGACGGCGAACGCTATTAAATGAAATTAACAATTATTTTGAGAAAATTCATGAGTTAGAAATAGAGCTTAAAAATAAAATTTCCGATCTTGATAATCGCATTGCTGATTTTGCCATAACCCCCCTTTTTAAGGAATGTATCCAACCCTATGAAGACCAACCGGAAATCGTTCAGTTTATTGATTTTTTGAAGAAATATACTCTTACTTACCTCCAGTATTTTCGAGATTCCCAAGAAGCGACCACGGCACCACAGCTTTTTCCCTTTCAAAGATTACAAGATCCTTTTTTGCCTTTTAAGATTAATATATTGGTTGATAATTCCGATCGGGATGAACCGCCAGTCATTTTTGAGTCCCACCCCAACTGGACTAACTTGTTTGGTCGAATTGAACGAAAGGCAACGATGGGAACTTATTATAGTGACCATACTATGCTGAAGCCCGGATCTCTCCATTTAGCAAACAGTGGATACATCATCATGTATTTCCGCGATTTGATTATGAATCCTGGTGTGTGGGAAGGCTTGAAAAGAGCGTTAAAAAACCATGAAATTAAAATCGAGGATCCTTGGGAACAGTTTGGCCTGGTTGCACCGCAAGGATTAACTCCTGAACCACACCCTTTTAATGCAAAAGTAATTTTGGTTGGAGATGATATGGTTTACCGATTACTTACCCTTTACGACGAAGATTTTAAAGATTTGTTTAAAGTGAAGGCTGATTTTGATTTTCAGTTAGATAAAAATAATGATGTCATTCATTCTTTTGCTTGTTATGTAAAAAAAATATGTGAGAACGAAAATCTTCTTCCTTTTGAAAATTCAGGAGTTGCCCGTCTTTTAGAACATGCTTCCCGAAGAGTTTCTCATAAAGATAAGTTAGTATCCCAGTTTGGTTATCTCAAAGATATAGTGGTTGAATCTGATCATTGGGCAAGACAAGATCATTCTGAAAAAGTAACTCGGAACCATGTGGAGCGAACCTTAAAGGAAAGAAAAAACCGCCACAATCAAATCGAGGATAAAATTCAAGAATTGATTGATCAGGGAATAGTTTTAATCGATATTGAAAATGAAGTTATTGGTCAGATCAATGGACTGTCAGTTTATGAATTAGGTGATTATAGTTTTGGAAAGCCTTCAAGAATAACCGTGAAGACTTATTTAGGCCGGCAAGGTTTAATAAATATTGAACGTGAATCTCGGATGAGTGGGAAAATATTTGATAAAGGAATATTGATCATAAGTGGGTATTTAGGTCATACTTTTGCTCAAGATAAACCACTTTCGATATCAGCCAGCATCTGTTTTGAACAGTCCTATGAAGGAGTTGAAGGAGATAGTGCTTCATTAGCAGAAACCTGCGCTATCCTTTCAAGCCTTGGAGAAATTCCAATTCGGCAAAATATTGCTGTAACTGGTTCTATTAATCAAAAAGGAGAAGTTCAAGCCATTGGGGGAGTAAACCAAAAAATTGAAGGGTTTTTCCAATTATGTAAAAATCGTGGATTGACTTCAGAACAGGGAGTGATTATTCCCGCCAGTAATATTCAAAATCTGATGTTAGATGATGAAATTATTCAAGCAGTTCGGGAGGGCCTTTTCCATGTTTTTGCGGTGAAAAATGTTGATGAAGCCATAGAAATTCTTACTGGGATGAAAGTGGGAAAACTTCTTGACGATGGAACCTATGAACCTGGAACAATTAAAGCTCAGGTTGATGAAAAAATAAGGATAGCCAATGAGAAATTGAAAAAAATTTCTGAGGTGAAAGAAAACGAGAAAAAAGATGTATCAAATGCAACTGATCAATAATTTACCCGCTAGGCGACTTAAAATTTGGATATTTATCTACCAAGACGAGAGAAAGATCATAATCAGTTAATTTTCCTCAGGTTTCAAAGAAATTTAGGTATTGACCGGTTAAGCTTTGCACTGGAAAAAATGAAATGAAAAGGTTTTGCTCTCTCACCAGGTAAG
>DPKX01000168.1 GCA_003542295.1 Candidatus Atribacter hydrocarboniphilus | reverse complement strand
CGAGTCGTGCTTTGCTTACATCTATACCAACAATTCTTGAAAATTCATCGCTCATTCTGGCCTTCCTTTTTTGTATAATAAAGTTGCCCATTCTAGCAGAATTCGGACTCAACGGTCCACACAACTGTTCGGGCGGTATATGTACAGACCCGGCGACCCATGCTGCGCGGCGGTCTTTAAAACCTGCTTGCAAATCGGCCTGCCGGGTCTTTCTTAATCATACTAGCTTGCTGCGTCGGTTCGTTCTATTAGGAGGCGGATGATGTTCTTGCGAAGGCGTAATACCCTGCGAGCTTGCTCCGGGGATAGCCTGAGCAAATCCGCCGATATTTATTTCCTTGAAAATGTAAAAGCCAATGATATTTTTGAACTAATTGACAACAGCGTGGTGTTTGATGATGAATCAACCAATTGATGGCGCTTGCATACAACCTGTTTTTTTACGTTTGATTCTCTACTCATTTCCGAAACAAACCGCAAATCAAGACATTCCGCTTGAAGTTTATTTTCGGGCTGCGAGATCTTAAGAACAGCAAGATATGTGGTGATGAAGCTCTCAGCAAAATATCCGTATCAAGATGTGTTTAATAATTGTCTGTCATGGCTTTTCTTCATAAAAACCAGACTGTTTTTTCCATTTAATCGGGAGGTTGAAAATGTTTCAAAACATTCGGTTCTGAAAAATTGTTGGCAAAATATTATGCGGAATGACAAAAAAATGCTAAACTTAAGAATGGTCAGCCACAATTTTCACCCGGTTTGATTGAAAATGGCGGCAAATTTATTTGACGTGGAATCTGGGTAGGTTTTTTTATTAACTTTGCTTGCTATTTGGTAGTACAGAAATGTAATTTGTTGTACACTTATGCTTGATTAATGAACCAGAGTAACAGAAACCTAATTTTTGGGAGGGGTAAATGGACTTGGTGATACTTTCAACTACAGCAGTGACATTAATATCAGCATTTTTTAGTCAAGCGGGAAAAGGATTTGCAAAGAAGGCTGGTGAAGCCGCTTGGAAAAAAACTGAAAAATTGTTCAATTATGTGACGTTAAAAATTAAAGGGAATATGTCCGCGGAAGAGGCCTTAAGCGACCTGAAAAAAACCCCTGATGATTTAGACGCTCGTGCGGCATTGAGAGTACAATTAAGAAAAATCTTGTCCGAAGATAATGAGTTCGCTAAAGAGTTGGAAAAAATAGTAAATACTATAAAGGTGGCGGGGGGGGACATTATTATTCAACAATTTACTATGTCTGGTGGGCGTGCTGATAGTGTGATTCAGTTAGGAAAAGGCAATGTAGAGAAGTAATATGACAAAACACGAATATCTTGTTTAGGGGGTAAAAACATGGAAGATAAAAAAGAAGCACTATTACCTAGTGCAAAAGATAACGAGGCTTTGGATTCTACACACCAAAAAACTAGTGTGAGTGGAGGTACGGTAGGTCCGATTATCCAACTTGGTCAGGGAGAAGTAGTTGTTAATCCAATAAACAAATTGCCCTCGTTAGACCCCTCGTTTTTGTCTCTTGAACAACTCCCCTCTTTACTCAATTTCATTCCTCGCGAAGAAGAATTTGAATATTATAAATCACGTTTAGAAAAAGATAGGATTGCAGTAATCGAAGGCTTCACAGGAACCGGTAAAACAAAACTAGGTGCTTACCTGGCTACTCAATTCGGTAAACCCACTTTATGGATGACTTTTCGGAAGGGGGTCAATGATAATGTGGAAGCCATTATTTGGGAAATAGCCAAATTTCTTTTCAAACAAGGCGAGGAAGACCTATGGCGGTTTCTAGATGCTGAAAGACAGACCCAACGACCACAAGAGTTGCACATAAAATTAAATATTCTTGCGGGAAGCCTGGAAAAGGCTGATTATCTTCTCGGATTTGATAATTTTCATATTGTAAACAGAAATGAAAAAATCACATCATTTTTTGAATTTCTTCGAAGTGGGGTTGAAAATTTTAGTTTTTTATTAATAGGCGGATTTTTTGTAATGAGTCGCTACAAGCCAAGATTCTTAGGTGATTTGGTGTTTAAAGATCTGCGGGGGCTAAAGAAACAAGAGGCTCGGCTTCTACTGGAAAATTGCGGGGTTCTACTTGAAGATGTAGTTTTTGAAAAGCTGTTTTACAGAACTGAGGGAAATCCTCAATTTTTGAAATTGTTTATATCGTGGGTAAATTCTGCTCAACAAGACTCTTTAGCCATCGAACAATTTATTAAGTTAATGCCCAAAAGAAAAGAAGTGAAGGACTATTTATTAAATAATGTGTATGACGCGTTGGCAAAAGACGAAAAAGACTTCATAAGATCGCTTTCAGTTATTCGGGGTAACTTTTCGAGATCGCTTGCTGAAGAATTGGTACAAGAAACAGAAGACTGTCAACCAAGGATTATTGTTGAGGACCTCGTTGGAAAACACATTTTAGAAGAGACAGATGATGGGGAAAACTTGTTTTTTCATTCAATCATTAGGGATTATTTATGGTCACTTTTAGACAAGAAACAACTTATTGCGTTGAATACAAAAGCGGGTCAATTTTATCATTCGGTTTCATATTTTCTTGAAGCTAGTTTCTATTTCTTTGAAGCTTATGAATATGAAAAGGCCGCAACCGAACTACTTGAAAACTCAGATTTTTTAATGGACACAGGCAAGGCGGGGTCGCTTCTCGAACAACTCTATCGATTTAATGGAGAAATCGTAAGTAAAGAAACTTGGAGAGGCATTCTTTCTTCTCAGGGTGATGTCTTAGAAAGAATTGGCGAACTTAAACAAGCCGTTGAAGCATATAAAAAAGCATTTGTCTTATGTAATAATTCTCATTTATACGCCAAACTGCATAGAAAATTAGGATGGTCGTATCAACGTCTTAGTAATTATAAAAAATCAAAAGAAGAGTTTCAGAAAGGAATTGAAATTCTTAAGAACGATAACAAAGATTCAGAGCTTCCGAGGCTATACTATTGCCTATCCTTTACACTTCACCAAGAAGGTGAATATGTTCAAGCTATTGATAGCGCGAAAAAAGCCTTAGAATTATTAGACTTGTCTCTTCACCCAAAAGATGTTGCAGAAGGCCTTAATATTATAGGAATTGCCTACTTGTCTCAAGGGAAACCTGATGATGCGTTGAAAGTTCTCGAACAAGCGTTGATTGTCAATCGAGCTTTAGGCCAACAATATGGAATACAAAACAACCTGGGCAATATTGGTTACATAAAGTTATGCTTAGGGGAATTGGAAATAGGCGAAGAGCTTACTTTGGAAAGTTTACAGATTGCTAAGGTTTGTGGATATCTACACTCTCAATCCATTAGTTATTCTGTTTTAGCTCAACTTAATCTTATGAAAGGGAATTTAAAGGAATCTGAAACTTATATTTGTCTTGCTCTCGAAATAAAAAAACAACTCGACAATAAACATGAAATTGCCTCATCACTTAATGATTACGTAGTCTTATTGTCAGTAAAGGGCAAATATAAAGAGGCATTGTCACGAGCAGAAGAAGCTCTCAATATTTACAAAGAGATTGGTGATCAAAATGGCGCAGCTATCGCTACTGCAAACGTATCGAACTTGAATATACAGTTTGGCAATTTGGATCTTGCTTATATACAATCAGCCGATACATTAATAGAGGCTGAAAGGGTTGAGGTCAACGATTTGATTGCTGGTTTACTTTGTAATATAGTGTCGATATTAATAATACGCGGAGAGTTAAGTGAAGTTGTGTCAATGTCCAATAAAGCGATGGGTTTTGCCACTAAATCTCAAAATACTATGACCCTATCACTAGTAAATTTAACAATTGGCTCCTGCTACAAAGAGTTGGGGGATTTTGCGTTAGCGGAAAGGTACTTTACCGAAGCCCTTGATAAAATTAGAAGCGATGGGATCAAATGTCAATTATTAATGGCGTTGATATTCCTCGCGGAAGCTTATATTCGTGTTGGTAAGATTTCGGAAGCGAAAAACGCTTGTTTAGAAGGAAAAAAGATCTCCGCTGAATTTGAAAATTCCTTTTCTGCAGCCCAATTTGATCGAATACTAGGACAGATTAATTCAGCAGAACGTCACTGGCAAAAAGCCGAAAAGTTTTTTAAAAAAGGAATAAATTATTTTAATGGTTATGGCGCTCTTCCAGAATTAGCAATAACCTATAAAGAACTTGGATTGATGTTTTTGTCAAATGGGAACCAAATTAACGCAATACAAGCGCTAGAGAGTGCCGAGACGATATTTACAGATTTGGGCGCAGAGAATCAAGTATTAGTAATTCGTTCTATAAAGAACGCATAGGTCATTGAAGAAAGGATCTCCCTGATGTTTCCTAAGGAGTATTTTGAAGTTTATCCCCTCGTTTCGCCATATATAGTCCGCCCCGACTTCATTCCAATCACACAAGACTTTGTGGGAAGAAAAAAGGAACTATTGTTTTTAGAGCGTCTTCTTTCTGAGAATAAATTTACTCGAGTTGTTGGGGTCAAAGGAATAGGAAAAACAACATTAGTTTCTGCTTATGCTCAACAACAACAAGCTATCGGAGTTGAAATCTTCTGGTTTACTGCTCGACCTGATATTGACTCACTGCAATCATTTCTCTGGTCCTTGGCTTCATATTTAGCGAAAGACCGGTGTGACAACTTATGGAAAATCCTAAATTTCGAAAACGAAGCAGGTAAAGAAATTCCATTGCGAGAAAAAATAAAGGCATTGATTTTGGACTTAGGAAACCGGAATTTATTAATTTGCATTGATAATTCCCACGTAATTGAATACAATAAAACGCACTTGCGATTATTGCAACACATGGTTTCTAAGATAATTCGATCAACGAGTGGCATAACGCCTAATGTCAAAATTATTAATATAAGCGGAAGCGCCATTAACACAGACTGCTCCACATTGATTTTAGAAAAATTAACTTACGACGATTTTACAAATTTATGTCAAAAAAAGGGAGTTGCTTTACCTATAAAAATACAAGATACTTTCTATAGAGTGGTCGAGGGAAATCCCAGGTATGTTACTCTTTTATACAACTTGGTTCTTGAGAAAAAACCAACTCTAGAGAAATTATGTGAATGGGTCTCGCAATTTCCATTAAGGCCCGAAGTTCGAAATATTTTAGACAGGGAGCGATTATCCCTAAGTGCTTCAGAAATGGAACTGATGGGTCTCCTGTCAATTAACTATGGCATGAACCCTAATAAAAACGCAGAACAAGTTGATGTTAACGAAAAGAATCGCGTTCTTGGAAAAAACGTGATTAGCCTTCGCCAAAAAGGCTTTTTGGAGTCACACCCTTTTGTTTTAAACCAGATGCCTGAAATTTACAAAAACTATTACCAATCATTAATAACTCACAAAAAGCCAATTGGTATAAATTTAGGTTAGTTACTGTTATCAACCCCTCAAGAAATTAACTCAAGGCAATCAGATTTTAGTGGTTGGTCAGTTATTCACACTGAAACCAATCCTTATTCTTTGTGTTCTGGCACGGTTGCTGGTGAAAGTGATTGCGTTTTGGGGTGGAATTTAGGAAGTAAACATTTTTATTGATTTTTCACAAGGTTTTTCCGATTTGATTGATCGTCTTGAAAATTTATTCGCTTTTTGAATACCGTACAACTTGTTCTGCGGATAGGAATCGCAAAGCCACCAGCCACCTCTTCAAGCATCGAACCGGCGCAGCAAGCTGCTCGGTATTCAATAAGAGAATAAATCCGAAGTAAAGAGATACCGAAAATGATACAATAAAAAATATTCTTGAAATAACTTCCCGGGATGGACGTAAATGATGGCAAATATGTTTTTAAGCGGTAATTATGAAATAAGGAATCGTTGCCTTTTAGATACTTTCGAAATTTCCCAACAATGAATCTATCTACGATCATTTAAATTTTTGATCGGGGAGGAAATTATAATGGTCAATCCAGCTATACTGCAAAAATATGCTCAAAAATCAGCAGAAAATATTTTTACTAAACTTGACACCTCCCTCCTGCCGGAAGTTATAGTAATTTGTATTCGTAAATTCTCATCTGATTATTCTATAGTAAATATGTTTCCAGAAAATGAGGTTTATGATCCATCGCTTTTTAAAAATGTCTATAAAAAAACGAATAGCTTAAGAGAATTTGAGGGAAATACAGGTTGTAAATATTGTTTTTTATCTCAGAATGACCAAATCGATGGTTGCGTATTACAAAGTCGACCCATAAGAATGGTAATTCAACAAATTGTCATGCAAAATCAAAATGATGACATCATCCCTTTCTTCTCAGATATAAGCATGGTTGATGATGATATTTTTTTAGTTATTCTACAATTTAATAAAGATGCTTATCAAAAACATTATTCGTTATCCAAATCCGAGAAATCCCAAGGATGTGTTATAAACTCTCTCATCCATGCGACCGCGTTTGAGTTTTTAAATGAATGGAAAAAAACTTTTCATTTAAATTTAAATGATATTAAAAATATAATAAATCGAGATTATGACGAAATAATTAGGTCGGCAGGAAAAATATTTGTTAACCAATTAGCTTGGACTTGTTGGAAAAAAAATCTTTCTTTTGATCTATTTAATGCAGTTACTACAATTTCCTCTTTGAAATATGAAGGTAGCGAAAATGGAGGAAAAATTATTCTTTCAAAGAAAGAACATATAAACATTACAGAAACCGTAAAATTTTCTTATACCATTAAATTAACCGAATATCGTGGCGTACGTAAACTATTAGAAATGACTCGAGAAACATCTTACCTCTTATGTGATGCGAATGAAATCTATGGTATGGGAATAATTTCTGGATCATATGACCAGAGAAACGAGGATCTTCTCACAATAAAATTTATAACTCACCATGATTGGGAATTGCTCCACGCAGAAAACGTATTAATGCGAGTAACTTACGGGGAACCTAAGTTACTAAAACCAATTATTGCTAAAAGCGATTTTTTTTCCGCAACCCAAGATATTTTTAACAACATCTCAAATAAGAAATTGGAGATCCTTTGGACAATTATTGATGAAGCATCTAAACAAAGACATGGAACGACAATAGTGGTTTATGAAGATGCACAATTAGAAGCAGAACGATTGCAATACCAATCTACTTTGATTGACCCCATTCCCTTGACTGTTGATATGGTCACCTCAATAACTTCCATTGATGGAGCTGTTCTCCTTGATATAGATTCAATTTGCTATGCAATTGGTGTGATACTTGATGGAATAGCAACAAATAAGGGAACTTCATCTAGAGGGGCTAGATACAATTCTGCTGTAAGGTATGTCGAAATGGTTGAGAAACCTTGCCTAGTAACTGTAATTTCTGAAGACGGCTCAATTGATTTAATTCATAAATAGATAGATAAGTTGAGTTCAACTGAGAACCTAATATTTCCAATCATATTTCAAGAAACAGATTTGTGATTGGATTGTTGGAGATTTTGGAATCTGCGAAAAAACAATAGGATTTTTATGGGAGTAATAAGCACAAATTGGATAATCAACTCTTTCCATCGTTTAGTTCAAATCGCGGGAGATCAAACAAGACTCCAGGATTTATTATTTTAATTTCTTTGGCTTTATTAACTTTATTTGTGGATTCAAGTAATAAATAAAGTGAAATCACGAATTTTTCGAGAATGTGTAACCTTTAACTTAAACTATAAAAAATACCTACATCGGTTTGAGGGTCTTTTCAATAATCTTGATAAGTGCAATGAATTTAGGAATTGTTTTTAACAGTACGAAATTTACATCCATGCGCTGCCGGCTTACCCACCATCGTC
>DPKX01000082.1 GCA_003542295.1 Candidatus Atribacter hydrocarboniphilus | reverse complement strand
AGTTCCTTCTCCCTTGATGGGAGGGAGAGGTCAATATAACGGGAATTTGGTTGAAATTGTATTTTCGGGAGAGAAAAAAAGAAAATATTCCAATGGTTTATCTGCTTAAAAACTCCTTGGGATTATCGTAAAGAATCATTTTCCCAATTTGTTCGGCTGATGACCGGCTCAAATACTTCTTTTCAACTTTTTCCGCCAGTACTCGAGCAATGGTTTTAAGATTGTAAAGAAGTGAACCGATCGCACCTTCAGCATTCCAAGAATCACCCCCCATCATGATTCGAGCTCCACCGGCAGTTTCTACCCATTCCGATAAAGCCAAAACAGCATAGGAAGGTGACATAACCGGCAACCAAACCAAGTCTAAATAAAGGTTCGGATAAAAGAGTGACATAGCTCCTGGTTCCCCAACCCAGGGAAAACTCCCATGGAAAAGAGATATTTTTAAGCTATGGTATTCCTCAAATATATTCCCTAAATGTGAGGCAGCCGTCTCGAAAGCTTTTCCCGGACCGGTATGAATTTGGACCGGTAGACGATAATCAACTGCTTTTTGAAGGCAATAATGGAAAATATAGTCCTGAAAATCTCTCACTTCAGAAGGGAGCTCGGTTCCATCTTTTTTACAAAAAGCCTTCTCGGCTTGCTCTTTCTCGACTCTTTCAAAGCGAAGTGTCCGATCGTAGGCAACCGCACATTTCATGGTACCGATACCCTCATCAACTGCTTTTTTAAAAAGATGATCAATGAAAACAAGATATTCATCAAATGTATCAATGCGAATTCCCTGTTTGGCGGCTTCGATATGTGGGTTCATCCGGTCATGATTTAATTTTACTTTTGAATAGCCACAGAACAGCGGATCAATTCTAAAAACGGCAAAATAATGATTCTGGTCAATATCGAATTCACCTAATTTCCAATAGCGATCGTGTACAACTTTTTCGACATTGAACTTATCAAAAATCCAATAGTCCAGCATATTTTTCTTTGAGTAACTTTCTCGAATAAGCTGGGAAAGATGTTCCCAATTTTCTTCATTGATTTCATCATCGGAAAAACCATACATATATTGGAAAGCTTCAATGATATATCGTAAAAAGGCGCTGGCTGGAATTTTTTTCATTCCCTGTAAAAGACCTTCTCGGGTTATGGTCACAGTATTATGATCCCGTGCACCATACACAATCCAGGGAAGATAACTTTCCCGAAGAATGGCAAACAAAATATCCGGATGATCTTGATAAGTATTTTGAGGGAGAAAATGCTCATGGGTATCGATTTTTTTCCAGGTTAAGAGTTGATTAAAAAGATCTTCATAAAAAGACATATTTTTCACCTCTTAATAAGTTTTTTCACACAGTTCTCTAAATTTTCGGGAAGCAATTTCAATTTCGTTTTTTCCAGAAAAGATGCTGGAAGTCCCGGCAATAAATACATTGGCACCGGCCTTTTTTAAAAGTGGAACCGTTTTCTCACCAATCCCTCCATCTACAGCAATATCAATATTTAAATGTCTGGAATCAATTAGGTTTTTGATGATTTGAACTTTTTTAACTACTTCTGGTACAAATTTTTGTCCAACAAATCCTGGATCAACCGTCATGACTAATACCATATCGATATAAGGAAGAATATACTCTAAAATATCTGGTGGTGTTGAAGGATTTAAGGCTAATCCGGCTTTTTTTCTCAAATTTTTTATAGAACTGACCATCTGATGAAGACGAGATGTGGTTTCAACATGAAAAGTAATGATATCGGCACCCAAGTCGGCAAAAATGGGTATTGACACCTCAGGATTACTAGTCATGAAATGAACATCAAAAAGAAGGTCGGTTTGGGGACGAAGTTTTCGGAGTAAATTGGTGCCCAGAGCATAATTTGGTACAAAATGTCCGTCCATGATATCCAGGTGAAGCATGTTGACTCCGCCTTTTTCTAACTTTCGAATATCTGATAACAAATCTAAATAATTAGCACAATCCAGGGATGCACTAATTTTTATCGTTTCCTCATTCATGGCTGACTTTCCTCCTTCGGTATTTTTAGTTAAGTTATTAAACCTTTTGTGAATCAGTTTTTCAGGGAATGATGAGAACTTTGTTATAGAATAGTTTTTTATCTCTCATAAGCTGGATAAACTCAGGAGCTTCTTTCAAAGTAAGACGATGAGAAATGAATGGTTTAAAATTTGCTTGACCAGAATTCTCAAACTCCAAAACCGCCTTCCAATCCGATCCAATATGGGTAAATCGAGAATTCCAGGTCCCGTGTAACGTTAACTGTTTTCTCAAAATAAGGCTCATATCTTGAGGAGTTAAGGTAACATTCCGTTCCTGGTTTCCTAGGAGAATGACCTCTCCAAACTTGTGAGTAATTTTTAATGAATTTAATAAGGCAGGGTTGCTCCCCGAAGCCTCACAAGTTAAATCGAAACCCAAAGCCTCGGTATGGCTTTCCACTGCTTTCTTCAATTTTTCTGGTTCGGGAATAATAGCATCATCAAAACCATTTTCTCGGGCAAAATTAACTTTTTGCTGATCGATATCGAAGCCAATTAAATACCTGGTTCCTGAAATTTTTGCCCAGATTCCAAACAATACTCCAATGGGACCCAACCCAAAAACGGCAACGGTTTTTCCAAATGGTATTGATGACCTCCGCAGAGCATGCAGGGTTACTGCCGCCGGTTCGCTGAAAGCCCCTAATTCATAAGAAACCTTTTCAGGAAGCTCCATACAATTGGCAACTGGAACAGTAACATATTCGGCAAAAGCTCCGTCACGTCGCGAACCAATATATCCATAATTTTCACACATTTCATATAACCCAATTTGACATAAGCGACAATGATAGCAGGGAATTAAGGGAAAAACCGTCACTCTTTTTCCGACCCATTTACTGTCTTGACTGAGATCGCCAACTTCTTCAACTTCTCCAGCAAACTCGTGTCCGGGGATTGAGGGATAATAATAAGCAATATCTCCATAAATTCGAGGAATATCCGATCCACATATACCACAGGCTTTTACCCGTATTAGAGCTTCTCCTTTTTTAGGCTTTGGTTTTGGAATGCTTTGATATTGAATATCTCCCTTTTTTAGCAGAACTAATGCTTTCATGGTATCCATCTTTAGGGGTTCACCACCACTTTCAAACCTTCTCTTGACTCAGCAGCATGGAAAGCATCATGAATTTGATCCAAAGGAAAACGATGAGTAATGTATTGAGCTGTATGAACCATTCCTTTATCAATGATTTTGATTGCTTTTTTATGATGGCGAGGTAGGCTGCCATGACTTCCTAATACGGTAAGTTCTTTATAATGAATAAGATTACTGGATATGTTGAGTTTTCTAGCGGTTGAAGCTAAACCTCCAAAAAAATTTATTCGTGCTCGATGTCGTGCTAAAAGGAGAGACTGTTCTTGAGCATCAGGCGAAGCGCAAGTAATCATGATTACATCAGGTCCCTCGCCCTTAGTTACTCCTTTCACTTTCGCATCAATATCAGGGTCATCGCTGAGAAAGTAGTGATCAGCACCGTATTTTTTTGCCATATCCAAACGCTTTTGTGATCGTTGAATAACTATGATATTAGTTGCTCCCATGTGTCTTCCTAATTCAATCATCATGCAACCAATCGGACCAGCTCCAATGATACAAAGTGAATCACCAACTCTCAATTGACTCATTTCCAATCCATTAATCGCACAGGCCAAGGGCTCTGCCAAGCTGGCTTCATCAAAGGATAGGTCATCAGATATCAAGTTTACGACCTGTTGGTTTACAGTGAGTTCATTCAAAAGGATATATTCAGCAAAACCACCAGGAAATTGATAACCGACCGCATAATTAATAGCACAGTTGGTTCCCATACCATTCTGGCACCAATAACATTTCCCACAAGGAACATCAGCGCCAACGGCTACTCGGTCTCCTACTCCTAACCGTTCAACACCAGCTCCCACTTCAACAACCTCTCCGGCGATTTCATGTCCAACTATTTGAGGATACTTCACACGAGGATTTCCTGAATGCATTATTCGCAAATCGGATCCACAAACTGCACAGGTTTTTACTCGAACTAGAACTTCTCCCGATCCAACTTTATAATCTGGTACTTCTTTAACAACGAGTTGATCAATTCCTTCTAAAACTGCAGCTTTCATGAGATTCCTCCATTATTTATTTTTATAATTCAGCAACTGAACAAAAACAGCAAAAATGATGGGTGATCGACAATTCAACTTGAGTAAAAATACTTCATTTAGGAACTTTACTGAGTAAGATATAAGAGAGCAAGATGTGAAATACAAAGCAAACCTTCTTTATCGGTTTCAGCAAATAGTACCTATTAATCAAAGATTTTTAATCAAAAAGATTCAAATGAAAAAGCCAGAGGGAATTGTTACCCTCTGGCTAAAAAATCAACAGCTTACCATTTACACCTCCAACTTGGAAATACCCATTAAACGGTAATCTTTAATCAGATCATTTTTTATCTAACCAATTCAAATTAAACCAATTATTACCTACTTAACTGCTTATTAAGCATTGGTGATGTGACCAGTTACATTTGTTCCGTTTTTCAAGGTATCGGATACCGGACATCTTTTTTCGATTTCCTCCAAAAAATCCTTGAGTTGAGCTTCGCTTATGTCCCCTTTTACTTTGATACTATATCGTATGGCTTGCAATCCAGGCCTGACATTTTTATCCTGTCCCATAAATCCTCTTGGATCAAGATCGCCTTCAACGCTAATATCAATTCCTTCAAAAGGTATCTTTTTCTCATTAGCTACCACACAGGCAACAATACCTAAACAGCCAACCAAAGATGAAAGCAATGCTTCTACCGGATTGGGAGCGGTATCTTCACCCCCTAAGGAAGGTGGCTCATCATAAGAAAGTGAAAAGTCACGCACCATCGATTTTATTCTTAAACATCCATCCCAATGTCCACTTGATTTAAAAGTCGCTACCATGCGTTATTCCTCCTTTGATATAATAATTCCGAATTTTCCGTCCTTATTTTTCTCAACAAATATTTATTTATGAAGGAAAACAGATAACTTCCTTTATTTTCAAATCAAAAAAAGAATTCTGTTGAGCCGGTCTTAAAACCAAAGCAGTATCGGCTCCCTGGCTTTGCCCGCCGATTGCGACTACATCTTGGTCTGATTGAACAGCACCGGCATCAGCTGCCATGATAGTAATTTCAACTGCGACTTTAAACCCCTGGGATATTCTTCGGAAACTTTCAGCAATAATTTCCGGTATACTGATTCCCCCAAATTTCTCTCGAAAAGAACGGCTTACCCCGCTCAAGGCATGTGATGACATCACGATTGAAATATTTTTCTCGGAAAGAAGTTTTTGTACGTCTTCTGATATGGTTGAGGATTCATTATTAAAAAAACCCTGATGGTAAGTCACGGCAATTATTCTTCCCGCGTAATGAGATGTCTGAGCTATCTCCGCTAAACGCAATGCCGTTTCACCGCTTTTGGTCGCAACAAGCATTGCTTTCAAACCAAGTGATGTAGCTCTCCCAACAGCTAATTCTAAGGTTTTTTGGGTATTTCCTTTGCCAGGTTGAGAAAAATAATGAATTACCTTTTCAGTTGACCGTTTCATCATTTCTTTCTTATTGGTGAAGTTCAATCATTTCTCCAGTTTCCATATAATAAATCCGTTCAGTTATATTGGTAATATGATCACCAATCCTTTCAAGATAACGGGCGATCATAAGAATCCAAATAGCTTGCCTGGTAACTGAAGGGTCTTTTTCAATGAAATTGACAACTTCCTCATGAACCGCTCGATAAAGAGTATCAACTTTATCATCATCTTCAACTACTTTTTGAACTACATTTAAATCTTTCTGAATAAAAGTTGCAGAAGTTTCTTCCAACATTTTTACAACGATATCAGCCATTTTTGGGACATCGATAAGCGGTTTAAAAAGTGGCTTATCGGCAAGTCGGATACTGAATTTGGCAATATCAATTGAATAATCACCAATTCTTTCTACGTCGGTTATAATCTTCATTACAGCAGCTATAACTCGTAAATCTTTAGCTACTGGTTGTTGGAGAGCAATCATTCTCAGACATTTGTCTTCTATCTTATAATTATATGAATCAACGATGTCATCCAGTGCAATAACTTCTTTTGCTTTGGCTACATCTCTTTCTTGAAGCGATTCAATCGACATTTGTAACATCTTTTTAGCAGCCTGGGTCATATTTACCAAATCTTCCTGGACTTCTCTCAGCTGACGGGTAAAATGACCTCGAATTATCTCCATTGGTTCTCCTCCTGAAATAATATTTTCCACCCTAAATCATCCATCCCAGGTGCTTTATTCTAATTATCTCACCATCTCATCGACTGTGATTTAAACCAATTATTGATTGAATAACTCAATTTAATAAGGTTATAAGCATAATATACGTTTTTTAGCATTTTTTCAATTCACAGCATTCGGATAGATGGGGAGAACCCTACTATCCAATAAAACAAAAGAAATCATTATTCATTCCAGAATAATTAAATTTCTAGAAATTCGACTTCTTTTTTCATTAAATCACATATGGCAACCGAAGCCACTCCAGTAAGGAGGCCACAACACTCCCCAGGGTTCAACAAGAATCGACCTTTTTCTTCCTGGATCTTTTTTTCATGGGTATGACCAAAAATTGATAAGTCATATTTTCCAGATTGAAAAGCCAGTTCGGCTGGATGATAGTAATGAGAAACCCAAATTCGATAGCAATTAACTTCTATTTCTTGATAGTAGGAGTGGACTAATCCTTTTGACTTCTGAAATATCCCTATAACTTCACCATCATTATTTCCCAATACACCCCACCAGGGAATTGGTAATTCAGCTAATATAGCCACCGAAAAGGGTGCTACAAAATCTCCACCATGAATGATTCCATCAACTTTTTTTTCCTGGAAAATTTGAACTGCATTTCGAATTTTTCCTAAAGCATCGTGAGAATCAGAAAGAACACCTATTTTCATGGCTTTTAACTCCCGTGGTTAAAATGATTCCCAGTGAATGACCTCACTGAGCGGCTTTTTCGTCTGTTTATCTGGAATAGTTTCCAGAGGGTATCCCAAGGAAATGAGACTCACCAGCCGGTATTCTTTTGGTGCTTTTATGAGTTCAAGAATCTTTTCTGCATAAGGCTTTTTATCTCCGGCAATCCAGCACGTTCCCAAACCTAATGCATGAGCAGCATTTACAATATTGGTAGTGGCTGAACAGCCGTCCTCAAGAAAGTATTTTACATTTTTACAGATAACGATTATAGCAACTGGCGCATTTTGAATAAATTTGCCGTAATCAGTTGCTTCTGCAACAGCTTTTTTTATTTTAGTATCAGTTAAAACAATGAATTCCCAGGGTTGAATGTTGATCGCAGTTGGGGCTAAGCGAGCACAATCGATTATAGTTTCAATTTGCTCTTTTTCCACTGGTTGATTAAGGTATTGGCGGACTGATCGTCTGGTTTTTAATACTTCTATAGTATTCACACTTCCTCTCCTTTCATCACACTATTTATTACCGTTTATATCCAAACTTTTGGAGAAGTTCCTGGCGTTCAATTTTATTTTTTTCGCTTTCTACTCCTTTGGGTGGAAAACCATCAATAACTCCCATAATTCCATTCCCTTGTTGAGAACGCGCGACTACAATCTCACAAGGGTTGGCCGATGCACAAAATATCCTGCAAACTTCGGGAACCATTTTCAAAGCATTTAAAATATTGATTGGATATCCATCTTTTAGAAAAAGAATAAAGCTGTGACCACAACCCAATTTTTGAGCGTTTTTAGTAGCTAAATCGATAAGTTCGGCATCATTACCTTCACAACGAACCAAACAGAGGCCAGAAGCCTCACAGAAAGCCAAGCCAAATTTAATCGATGGAGATGAACCAATAACTGCTTCATATATATCTTCGACGCTTTTTATAAAATGAGTTTGCCCTAATATGAAGTTATAAAGGTTGGGGTTTTCTATGGTGATTAGTTCAATTTCCAACTTTCTTTACCTCCTTTTTTTCTTTTGGTTATTTGGGGTGGTAATTTTATTTTTTAATTTTTTAATTAATTTTTATCTTGTTTATCTATTTGTGGGCACAATGTATTGTGCCCATTCTTTAA
>DPKX01000103.1 GCA_003542295.1 Candidatus Atribacter hydrocarboniphilus | reverse complement strand
GAATTTTAAATGAGGCATCGAATCCATTTCATCAAGATTTTTAGATGAGGCATCAGGTGTTTTTTACGAAATCTGGTTATTTTTTTAAAAGGTGCGGATGAGGATAGCTCATTTTGCCGAAAAGAGTGTTATACTCTGAATAAAATATAATAAATAGAATTACGGGGTGGTTTGAATGCAGGAATTATCTTCGATTTGGTTGAATGGAAAAATTGTCGATTGGAAGGACGCGACGACCCATGTATTAACCCATGCCCTTCATTACGGAACGTCGGTGTTTGAAGGAATCCGATGCTATAAAACCATTCAGGGATCAGCGGTGTTTCGGCTAGGAGATCATATTCAAAGGTTATTTGACTCAGCAAGAATTATTAAAATGAGTATCCCTTATAGTCAAAAAGAATTATATCAAGCAACTCTTGAAACTATCCGAAGGAATCAAGTAGAAGAATGCTATATAAGGCCTTTGGTCTTCCGTGGTTATGGTGAAATGGGAGTTGATCCTACTAGTTGCGAGGTCATTTCAGCAATAGCAGTTTGGCGATGGGGTGCCTATATGGGAGAAAAAGGGTTAAAACATGGAATTCGAGCGAAGATTTCATCCTATACTCGTAATTCAATGAATGCCAGTTCTCCCCGCGCAAAAACCAGTGCCAACTATCTCAATTCAGCATTGGCAAAAACCGAGGCTAAAGAATTAGGATATGATGAGGCTATCCTTTTGGATATGCAGGGATTTGTTTCAGAAGGAAGCGGTGAGAATATTTTCATGGTTAAAAAAGGAGTGTTATATACGCCCCATCCTTATTCAATATTACTAGGGATAACCCGAGATACAGTTATACGTTTGGCACTCGATTTAGAATATGATGTCAGAGAAACTCATTGTACTCGAGATGACCTCTATCTGGCTGATGAAGCATTTTTTACTGGGACGGCAGCAGAAATTACCCCAATTGTTGAGATTGATGGAAGGCCAATTGGCGATGGAAAACCAGGTCCAGTGACCCGGCAATTACAAGAGATATTTTTTAGAGTGATTCGGGGAGAAGAGGCGACTTATATCGATTGGCTTGATTATGTGGATAAAAGGAAGGAGTAGACTGCATGAGTTCATCAGATAATAATTTTTTTCAAGAATATCGAAATGGCTTGAAGAGAGTTAAAGATGTTTCACCAAAAACCTTGGAAGGCTTCAATGGTTTTTACCAACAAGCTATGGCTGATGGAAGTCTCAATATTAAAACCAAAGAGTTGATTGCTTTAGGAATTGGAGTAGCTGTGCATTGTGAAAATTGTATTTGGTTACATACCCGAGCAGCAGTAAAGGCTGGTGCCACTCCAGAAGAAATCTTAGAAGCAGCTCAAGTTGGAGTAGTTATGGGCGGAGGTCCGGCTTTTACTTATTTACCTTTAGTTCAAAAAATCATTGACCAACTGACCGAATAAAATCTTCTTTGTTAACCGGTGAGAGCAACTCTCACCGGTTAACAAAGCTTATTCTTCGATTCCCTGATTGCTTTTAAATAAGTAATGGAGAAATTCAGTATCCGGTGTCATGATCAAAATATCATTATTGTTAAAAGTTTTTTCATAGGTTTCCAAGGTTTTTTGAAAGGCATAGAATTCTGGATCCTGTTTATAGGCGTCAGCATAAATTCGTAAAGCTGCGGCTTCTCCTTGGCCACGAATAATTTTCGCTTGCTTTTCTGCTTCGGCTATAATGAGGGTTTTCTCTTTATCGGTTTCCGCTCGTAACTTGGTGGCTTCTTCCTGGCCTTCGGAACGGTATTGTTTTGCCTGCCTTTCCCTTTCAGTTTCCATTCTTTGGAACACCGCTTCTTCATTTTGCTGGGGCAGGTCAGCTCTTTTAATGCCAACATCAATAATTTCAATCCCAAAAGCACTTGCCTTCCGGTTGGAATTGGCAGTAACCGTATCCATAACTTGACGCCGCTCTATAGATATTAAATCGAAGAGTGGTATGCGGCCAATTTCAACTCTCAACTCAGAATAGATAATATCATCAATTCGAACCATTGCACCAGCTTCGGTTACCACGGTTTGTAAAAATAGGAGTGGATCGACAATACGCCATCGAACATAATTATCAATCACCAGAGTTTTTTTGTCTTCGGTGATGACTTCTTCCGGAGGCGAATCATAATCAAGAATCCGTTTTTCAAAAACGTAAATGACCTGTAAAGGATAAGGAAGTTTCAAATGAAATCCACTTTTTTGCACCACTGCAATTGGCTTACCAAACTGGAGAATGACTCCTTGTTCGGTTTCATCAAGGGTAAACCAGGGTTTGGTAATTGAAATAAGAATTAGAATAATGATAATCAAAATCATTTTTTTCCAGAACGACTTATTAATAGACAACGGCTGAACCATCCTTTCCAGTTAAGGGAAGTAACTTAAGAATATCCTGGGAAGCCGTGGAACTATCGATGAAATACTTTTGAACCAGAGGAAATGCCTTCTGGATGGTTTCCAGATAGAGACGGGTACGGGTGACTTCTTTATTCAGGCTATATTCTTGGAGAACTTGAAGAAAACGGGAAGTGTCTCCTTCAGCTTCTTTCACCACTTTTTCTTGCCAGGCTTCAGCTTCTTTAATAATTTGTTCGGCTTGTCCACGAGCATTGGGAATAACTTCACTGCGGTATCCTTCGGCTTCATTTACAAAACGAACCTTGTCTTCCCGAGCGCTGGCAACATCTTTAAAAGCCGAAACCACTTCTTCAGGAGGCTGGACATCCTGAAGCTGAACAGCAATAATCTGAACTCCGGCTTCATATCGATCTAAAATTGATTGAATAAGAGCCCTGGTTTCCTCTTGGATTTCGGTTTTTCCTGAAGTGAGGACTTCATCAATATCTTTTTTCCCGACTATTTCCCGAAGAGCTGATTCTGCCACTTTTTTTACTGCAGAATCGACATCTTTCACTCTGAATAGAAATAAGTAAGGGTCGCTAATTCGGTATTGCACCGTATATTGGCAATTAACAATATTTTCATCTCCAGTAAGCATCAACGATTCTTCGGGAAAGTATTGATAGCGGGGGATTGGATCGGTGCTGAGGGTTCTAAATCCAATTTCCACACGGCGGACCTCGGTAATCTTTGGTTTAATGACAGTTTCAAAGGGGTAAGGGATATGATAATGAATTCCTGGAGGAACTTGCCGGACGAATTCACCAAAAAGTTTAACCATCCCTACTTCATCAGGACCGACTACATAAATTCCAGTAAGCAGGTATATTCCGAGGAAAATGATAATCACTAAATATCCGAGCTTTTTTATTAAACGGACTATTTTAGAATCATAAACGTGAATAATCTTTTTATCAAATTCATTAAATTCGTTGTTATCCATATCCATAATACTACACTATGATTTAATCCTGTGCAAGTTATGTGATAGAATAAGCGAGATTGAAATACATCTTTGGCTTGACTTCCTAAAAGCAAGAAAAATATTTAAAAAACGATAAATCATACTTGAATTATGTTAGTTATTCGGGATACTGAAAAAAGTACATCAATCTTTGGTTCGGTCAATCATGAGCGGCATATAATGTTTAAACCCGCTCAAATTATATTATTAGGATATATAGCCGTTATTCTTCTTGGTTCTTTTATACTTATGCTTCCTGGTATGACTGCTCCTGGAAAAGACCTGAAATTTATCGATGCTGTTTTTACCTCAANNATCAACATCTGCCATCTGTGTGACTGGTTTGACCGTGGTCGATACCGCAACATTTTTTTCCATTTGGGGTCAAATTGTTATTTTGGTTCTTATTCAATGTGGTGGTTTGGGTTACATGACTTTAACCACTTTGATCGCTATTGGTTTGGGAAGAAGGATTGAATATCGTGACCGTCTTGCTTTAAAGGAGACTTTTAGTTTAGAAACTCCTGGTGGAGTTGTTCGATTTACACTCAATGTATTAAAGTATACTTTTACCTTTGAAGCCTTAGGAGCCTTTCTTTTCCTGATCAGTTTTATCGGGCGATATCCTTTGCCCAAAGCGATATTTGCCTCAATATTTCATAGCGTTTCTGCTTTTTGTAATGCGGGATTTTCAATATTTTCAAATAGTTTTGAAGATTTTGTTCAAAATCCTTTGGTTGTTTTGACTTTGTGTTTTTTGATTATTTCGGGTGGATTGGGTTTTATGGTTCTTAAGGAAATTATGACGAAACATCGCATCCTCTCTCTTCATAGTAAGGTAGTTATTCGGGTCACCATTCTTCTTTTGCTGGCTGGAACACTTCTCATTCTGCTATCTGAGTGGAATAATCCGAATACGATTGGGATACTTAGTCCTGGCCATAAAGTACTAACGAGTTTTTTCCAGGCGGTAACTCCACGAACGGCGGGGTTTAATACGATTCCGATTCGTTCTTTGCGTTCAACTTCTTTATTTATTATGATCTTTCTTATGTTTATTGGCGCATCCCCGGGTGGGACTGGGGGCGGTATTAAGACTACAACTTTTGCTTTACTGTTGGGTGTGGTAAAAGGGGTGGCACAAGAAAAAAACCGAGTTGAATATTTTCATCGTCGGATTCCAAACGAAACCATTTACCGGGCAATAGCTCAAACGATTCTGCCCTTTTTGTTAGTTTCGGTAGTATCTATTATTATAATGAGTTATCAACCTAATAACCCAACTCAAATAATTTTTGAAGTATTTTCAGCTTTTGGTACCGTTGGTTTATCGACCGGGATAACACCAACATTATTTAGTTTGAGCAAGTTTCTTCTTATGATTATGATGTATTATGGAAAAGTAGGATTATTGGGTTTGGCAATTTATCCAGTGAAGAAAGATGAAAAGGAATGTATCCTTTACCCCGAAGAGGGGGTTCAGCTTTAAATTGATTTCTGAGTAGTTGTCATCTCTCAATAGCTTATTTGAACTAGTGGAATATGAGGTGATTTTATTGTTTCAGAAAATATTGATTGCGAACCGCGGGGAAATTGCGCTGAGGATTGTCCGGGCTTGTCGTGAAATGGATATTAAAACAGTTGGAGTCTTTTCTGATATTGATCGAAATCTTATCCATCTTCGTGATGTTGATCAAAAAGTCGCATTAGGCGGAAACTCCCCAGCTGAATCCTATCTTAATATTGATAAAATTTTAAAAGCTTGCTTCCTCACCAAAGCTGATGCTGTCCATCCAGGCTATGGTTTCCTGTCCGAGAATGTTCTTTTTGTTCAAAAATTACAGGAAAATGGAATCGCTTTTATTGGACCAAGTGTAAATGTTCTCGAAAAAATGAAGAATAAACTCTTGGCCAAAAAAATAATTCATGATTCGGGCGTGCCGGTTGTCCCTGGTTCCTTGGAGGTGGTGAATACTTTACCAGAAGCCAAAAAAATTGCCAGTGAAATAGGTTTTCCATTTATGTTGAAAGCCTGTTTGGGAGGAGGTGGGAGAGGTATCCGAGTGGTTGAGAATGAAAAGAATTTAGAAGAAGCTTTCAATAGTGCTCGTCGAGAAGCAAAAATGGCATTTGGGAATGAAGAAATCTATATTGAAAAGATACTTGATAATGCTCGGCATATCGAAGTTCAGATTTTAGCTGATCGATTTGGGAAAACCATTCATTTAGGGGAAAGAGAGTGTTCATTACAGCGGCGCAGGCAAAAAATATTAGAAGAAGCCCCGTCTCCATTTTTAAATAATAACTTAAGAAAAAAAATCTGCGATGCTGCAGTTAAGACTGCTGAGGTATTAGAATATTCTACTTGTGGTACCATAGAATTTTTAGTTACCGATGATCAGCAATTTTATTTTATGGAGTTAAATGCTCGTATTCAGGTAGAACATCCAATTACCGAAATGATATCAGGTGTGGATATCCTTCGCGAGCAAATTCAATTAGCTTCTGGTGAACCACTCCGATTCAATATCAATCAGTTCAATCAAAGAGGTCATGCCATTGAAATGAGAATAAATGCTGAGGATCCGTTTCGGAATTTTATTCCGGCACCAGGTTTGATAAAAAATTATGAAACACCTCGAGGGCCAGGAATTCGAATTGATTCACATTGTTATTCCGGGTATGAGATCCCATCATTTTATGATTCTTTAATTGCTAAACTCATTGTTTGGGATACTGATCGAATCCATGCAATACGTCGTTCTCGAGAGGCACTTCATTCGTTTGTCGTCGAAGGAGTGCCGACTACTATCCCTTTTCATTTAAAAATATTGCAAAATGAAGATTTCTTAAGAGGCGTATTTCATACTCGGTTCATTGAAGATGAAATCGAAGATATTTGATCGATAAATTTTTTCACTGTTAATATGGAGGAAGAAATGATGATAGGCAAATTGTTTCATGGGGGTATTCATCCTCCTACATTTAAGGAATTGACGGCACAAAAGCCAATTAAAAAGTTTCCTTCTCCCGAGAAAGTTTACCTTCCCCTTCTTCAACATACTGGGACTCCGCTGCAACCATTAGTGAAAAAAGGTGATATGGTTAAAAGAGGTCAGAAAATAGCCGATGTTGACGCTTTTGTTACCGCACCTCTTCATTCTCCTATTGCTGGAAAAGTTTTAGGAATTGAAGAATGGCCGCATCCAACTAGAGGAAAGTTTGGAGCCATAGTTATCGAAAATAATGGTTCTCAAGATGATGAAATAAATGGGGTTTTATCTCAAGAAGAAATGGAAGGAATGGATCCGAAAAGTATCCAAAATTGGATACGGGAAGGTGGATTTGTTGGTTTAGGAGGTGCGGCTTTCCCAACTCACGTCAAAGTGAGCCCTCCTTCAGGAAAGAAAATTGATACTCTGCTTATCAACGGAGCAGAGTGCGAACCTTTTATTACCTGTGATCACCGGGTCATGATGGAACGGACTGATTTCATTTTGTCCGGTGCTTACCTTTTAGCTCGGGCTTGTGGAGCTCAAAAAATTATATTTGGTATTGAAAAAAATAAGCCAGACTGTATAGAAAAAATAACCGGGAGTATTCACAATATTCCGCTTCCCACCCAGGTTTCCCCCCTTCCTGTTTTGTATCCTCAAGGTTCAGAAAAACATTTAATCTTAACCATATTAGGGAAAGAGGTACCACCGGGAGGTTTACCTCTTGATGTTCAAGTGGTGGTGAGTAATGTACAAACTGCTTGGGCAATTGGACGAAATGCCCAAGAGGGGATTCCATTAATTGAAAGAGTCATTACCTTAACCGGAGATTCTTTAACTAACCAAGAGAATCTTGATGTTCCAATTGGTGCACGTTTATTGGATTTGGTCAATTATTGTGGGGGGTTTCAGGTGTCCCCTGAAAAGACTATTATGGGAGGACCGATGACTGGCATTGCCCAGGTTACCTTGGAAGTGCCAGTCGTAAAGGGAACCTCTGGGTTTGTTTTTTTGAGAAAAAATATTACAAAAGAAGAGTATTCTTGTATACGCTGTGGACAGTGTGTTGATCACTGTCCAATGTATCTCTTACCAACCGATTTAGTTCGATATGCTGAACATGGTGATTTTGAGGAAGCAAAAAAACAAAGAGCTCTTGATTGCATAGAGTGTGGGAGTTGTTCTTACGTCTGTCCCGCCGGTATACCGATAACCCATTACATTAAAATTGCAAAAGCAGAGATTCTTCTTCGGGCAAAAAAAGGAGGGAAATAAAGATGGCAGAACTGCGTTTTTTTCAAACCCCTGCACCACATTTGAAAAGCCCGGTTTCCGTTCCGAAAATTATGTTTATGGTCGTTGTGGCTTTGATACCTGCAACAATTTGGGGTATTTATTTTTTTGGTCCTAAGTTAACTCTTCCCCCTCTTATAATTTGTATTTTAAGCTGTCTTTTTTTCGAGTGGCTTGATTGTAAAATTTTTAAAAAACCAGTGACCATTCGGGATGGCAGTGCCTTGGTAACTGGTCTTCTGCTTGGATTATCTCTTCCCCCTGGTTCACCATTTTGGATAGCTATTGCTGGAGGAGGAATAGCGATAATTTTAGGAAAGCAGATGTTTGGGGGATTGGGTCAAAATATTTTCAATCCAGCTTTGGTTGGTCGCGCAGTTCTGCTCATATCATGGCCAAAAGTTATGACTTCATGGTATGCCAAGGCTCCCTTTGCTTTTCCCACGATTGATCAAGGGTTAGCCACCATGCCCCAGGGAGTTGATGCGGTTACCACCCCAACAGCATTAACCTTAACGAAGGAATACGGATTTCAAGTCCTATCTCAATTTGAGCCCCGTCTTCTCTGGCGGCTTTTTGTTGGTACCGTTCCTGGAAGTATCGGCGAAACTTCGGTTTTACTTCTTCTCATTGGTTATTTCTTGCTGTTGGGATTAGGAATTGTAAAATGGGATGTTCCGCTCTTTTTTCTTTTTGGCTTGTCCTGTATTGCCCTCATCACCGGTCAAAATCCCATCTATCATCTCTTTGCCGGAGGGGCGGTTATCGGGGATTGCTTTATGGCCAATGACTATACCACCTCTCCTCTCTCGTTTAAGGGGAGAATCATATTTGGCTTTGGTGCGGGTGCAATTACCTGTATTATTCGAATTTTAGGTGGTTATCCCGAAGGAGTAACTTTCGGGATTTTAGTCATGAACGCAGTTGTTCCACTTCTGGATAAATTATTACCAAGACGTTTTGGGGTGAAGCAATCATGAAACCACAATTGAAAATTTCTCTTACCTTGGCAATTGTATGTGCTATTGCGGCTGCTTCCTTGGCAGCTGTCAATCAGGTTACACAAAAAGCGATTGCGATAAATAGCTTAAAAGAACTTGAGGATTCCTTGAAAATAGTTTATCCAATAGCCGATCGTTTTGAGTTGGAGGAGGCATCTGATCGGGAGGTAAGTTCTGAGACAGAAAACCAGGGCTTTACCATCATCGATCAGTATCAAGCTTACCGAGGAGACCAAAAAATTGGAAAAGTATATCGGGTAGGTTCCAAGGGATATGGTGGTCAGATCGTATTATTGATTGCGATATCTACTCAAACCAACACCATGGTTGGAATGAGAGTCTTAGAACACCAAGAAACTCCAGGCTTGGGTTCAGAAATCACCAGTTCACATTTTCAAGAACAATTTCAAAATAAGCCATTAACTGATTCTTTCGAACTCAATCGCGATATTCAAGCTTTGTCTGGTGCAACAATTTCTTCGCGAGCGGTTATTCAAGCCTGCCAAGGTGTTTTGACGGAGTTGGGAAAGGAGGCCGATCAATGAAACAGTTTTGGTTTTATTTTAAAAACGGGATAATCGGGGAAAACCCAGTTTTACGTCTCATGATAGGGCTTTGTTCGGTCTTGGCAGTTTCAGTAAAAGTCGAAAACTGCCTTGCCATGGGGGCTGCAGTCATTTTTGTGTTGACCTGTTCTAGTATAGTCATTTCTCTTTTACGAAAAGGAATCCCTGATCAGGTTAGAATTCCAATTTTTATTGTAGTCATTTCAACTTTTACCACCATTGTCGATTTGGTTATGAAAGCCTATCTACCATCTTTATCCAAAGCCATGGGAGTTTTTATTCCCTTAATTGTAGTCAATTGCATTATTATGGCACGTGCTGAAGCTTTTGCCTCCAGAAAGCCACTCCTCCCATCGATAGCCGATGCTTTGGGAATGGGAATCGGATATACACTGGTTATTACTGCAATCGGAGTGGTTCGTGAGTTATTTGGATATGGCTCAATCCTCTCTATTCCTCTTTTGCCCGAAACGTATCAAAACATGATGTTTATGATTCTTCCTCCAGGAGCTTTCCTCCTGATTGGCATTTACATCGGGGTACTCAACCATGTATCAAGGAGGACGAATAAATGAGCGTAACCTTTGTTGACCTCTTTAAAATTATTATCAGCGCTGCTTTTATCGAAAATATCCTTTTAGCCAGATATATTGGATTGTGTCCCTATATCGGTATGTCGACTAATATCTCCAATTCACTTGGCATGGGGATGGCGGTTGCTTTTGTTATGGTGCTTTCATCCATTGTAACCTGGGGTCTTTGGAATTATATTTTTATTCCTCTCCGACTTGAATATTTACGAATTATGGTTTTTATTTTAGTTATTGCAGTATTGGTACAACTGGTCGAAATATTACTGAAAAAAAACCTGCCTAACCTTTATCGAGCCATGGGGATTTATCTCCCTTTAATAACCACCAATTGTGCGATATTAGCAGTTACTTTTTTTGGTATTGATTATAATTACAATCTTCTGCAGGTGGTCATCTATAGCATTAGTGTTGCTCTTGGTTTTACAGTTGCCACCGTTTTGTTAGCTGGTATTCGGGAAAAATTGCGATATGCAAAAGTACCGAATTTTTACCGGGGTTATCCAATGGCGTTTATTGTTACCGCTCTCCTTGCCATTGCTTTTATTGGGTTTAAAGGTTTGATTAAGTAGAGGAGGATGCTGAAATGTCGATTCTTTTGCCGACGGTTTTGATTGGAATTTTAGGGGTAGCTTTTGGATATATGCTGGCTTGGTTCGCCCAAAAATTTGCTGTACATACCAACCCTTTAATAAAAAAGATCGAGGAGATTTTGCCTGGTGCCAATTGTGGTGCCTGTGGATATCCTGGTTGTTCCGGGTTAGCAGAAAAAATTGTCAATGAAGATGCTCCAGTGAATGCCTGTCCGGTTGGTGGTGTAAAAGTGTGGACTGAAATCGCTAAGCTTACTGGAAAAACCACTGGAAATTTAGAAACCAAAAAGGCAATGTTGGTCTGTCAAGGTGGGAAAGGAACAGTTCAAGAGTTAGGTGCTTACCAAGGAATTGATGATTGTCGAGCAGCAGCGGTTTTAGGCGTATCTCATATAGGTTGTATTAGTGGTTGCTTGGGATTGGGCACCTGTGAGAAAATTTGTCCCTTTGATGCTATTCATATCAATCCTGAAACCGGTCTTCCAATAATTGATTGGGAAGAATGTACTGGTTGTGGAAAATGCGTTGAGGAGTGTCCACGCAAGGTTTTAGTCTTAGTTCCAGGAAGAGAACAAGTTCGATTAGCATGTTCTTCTCCAGCTAGTGGAAAGGAAGTACGGCGGGTTTGCAGTAAGGGATGCATAAAATGCCAACTTTGTGTGAAAACCTGTCCGGTTCAAGCCATTCACTTCCAGGATGGAGTGATCCAGATTGATCAGGAAAAATGTACGTTATGTGGTTTGTGTGTGGAAAAATGTCCCACCCATTGTATTCTTCATCTGATGTCCAAGGATCGAAAGGATGCCGAAGAAACTCTTTCTTCAGTCTTGAATTCATAAAATTTAAGTTCTTTTTTCGAAATTTTGGGGAACTGGAGGAGAAAATGGCCTGCTTGTTAGGAATTGATATTGGAACGACTAACACCAAGATCATTATTTTTACAGAAAATGGAGATATTGTCGAAGAAAGGGCGTTTCCCACCCCGTTTATAAGTGATGAATATGGTGGATGTTACCAGCCTCAGGAAGTTTTGAACGTTTTGTTGGAAAACTTAAAAAGTTTTTCATCTGGTGCAAAAAAAGAAGTCGTTGCCCTGAGCATATCAAGCTTTGCTGAAGTGATGGTTGGTTTGGATAAGTCCCTTCAACCGATTACCAAAAGTCCGGCCTGGTTTGACACTCGAACTGATACCATTTTTCAAGAAATGAAAGATACCATCAAAAGTGATAATATCTATCGATTAACCGGTTTGTCACCTCAATCAAAATACTCATTATATAAACTCTTATGGCATAAAAAATTTGAACCAGAGATTTTTCAATCAGTTCGTTATTGGACTTCGATGTCAGGATATGTTTTGGCTGCTCTTTCTGGAGTGCTTTCTTTTGACTATTCTTTGGCTTCACGAACCATGTTTTATGACCAACAAAATAGACTGTGGTCTCAAGAGTTGCTGAGGATCATCGGAGTGCCTCTTGAGAAGATGCCACATCTCACCCCATCGGGAATTATATTAGATATGATAAAAAAGGATATCGCTGGTTTTACCGGATTGCCGGAGAACCTTCAAGTAGTTACCGGCGGGCATGACCATTTGTGCGCAGCAGTCGCAGTGGGAGTATTTAAGCAGGGTCAGGTTCTTATTTCAACCGGAACTACTGAAAATCTGACTATGGCTTTAGATGGCATCCCTCAAATCAATCTTTCCCAGCTTAAACGTTCTTTTAGTTGGGGACATCATGCTATACCAGAACGATATTATGGAATGAGTGGGATTTACAGCGGTGGATATTCTTTGGAATGGTTTTTAAAACTGGTTAACGAAAATTATCAATATCTTAAAGAGATGTCCCAAGAGGTTCCCAAAGAAGTTAGTCTTTTTTTTCCATATCTCCTGGGGGCTGATTATGATGGGGCACGCGGCGCTTTTATAAATTTGGAAGGGCAGATGGAGAAAGCTGACTTAACTAAATCCTTGATCATCAGTTTAGGCTTTGAATATAAGGATTTGTGGGATATTATGGCGCAAAACTTAAATATTAAAGTTGAACGAGTAACCAATGTCGGGGGAGGCACTCAGAACGATTTTTGGATGAAGGTCAAGTCAGCAGTGTTAAATGAAAAAATTTTAGTTCCCCAAGACAAAGAAGGAAGTTGTAAAGGAGCAGCAATCCTAGCTGGAATGGCGGTGGGGTTGTATAATGAACCGGAAGATGCCTATCGGAAAACCTTTCATTTAGCAAAAATCTATGAGCCGGATCCTGAATTAAGGGAGAGTCTTCTTCCCTGGTATCGATTATATTTAGAGTTACGGGATGACATTCGTCACCTAAATGAGAAAATGAAAATAATCCAATCCAAGAGGAGAAAATAAAAAAAAATGAAAAGCACCTCTCAATCGATGATTCGATGGGTGAGCCGAACAGCAGTCCTTTTTGCTCTCACCTTGGTTATCCAATTGCTTGGCTTGCCGCAATTTATTACTGGGCCATTGGT
>DPKX01000233.1 GCA_003542295.1 Candidatus Atribacter hydrocarboniphilus | reverse complement strand
ATAGAAACATAACATAATGGCAAAAACAGATAAATGCTTGGTTTGGTAGGGTAGACTAAAATAATAATTTAGTTGGAAGACCAAAAAATGAAAGAAACCTACCCCCAACATTCCCCGATACCCATCTAAGGAGTAAAATAAAATATATAAAAAAATGTGAAGGGGAAGAAGAAGTAGTCGATATGAGTAAAACGGTTTTGATCCCTACTTTGTATGCTTTGACGGCGGCCCTGCTTTTTGGACTGAGTACTCCTTTGAATAAACTGCTCTTGAACACTATCGAACCCCTGGTGCTTTCTGGCTTTTTATATTTAGGAAGCGGATTAGGTATCCTCATTTATCGATTGATTAAAGAAAAGAGTCTATTTACTAAAAAAGAGCCTCAATTGCAAAAAGGAGAAATTCCTCAGTTTATTGCGGCAGTCACGGCGGGAGGAATTTTAGCCCCATTCATTCTTCTCTATAGCATCCGGGTTACCCCGGCATCGACAGCGTCGCTTTTGCTCAGTTTTGAAGGTATTGCAACAACTTTACTGGCTGGAATCTGGTTCGGAGAATATATCGGAAAAAGAGTATGGTTGGCTATTGCCATGGTGACTCTGGCAACCATACTTTTATCGGTGCAATGGAATCAAGGATGGGGATTTACAATTGGGGCTTTTGGAGTGATAGCTGCCTGTTTTATGTGGGGATTTGACAATAACCTTACCAGGAATTTAAGCTCTCGGGACCCGCTTTTGTTAGTTATCATCAAGGGTTGTGGTGCAGGGGGTTTTTCTCTTTTTCTTGCCCGATTCCTGAATCAATCTTTCCCCGGTATTCTATTGATTTTAACCGCAATGTTTATTGGTGTTGCATCCTATGGGTTGAGCATTGTTTTTTTTATTCTCTCCCTCCGCAGTCTTGGTTCATCCCGCACGACGGCTCTATATAGCATTGCCCCTTTTGCCGGTTCATTACTTTCTTTTTTAATTTTGGGAGAACGGCCTCAGCAGGTTTTTTACCTTTCTTTTCCACTCATTCTGATAGCCACTCTGATTCTTCTTACCGAAATCCATTCTCACCGGCATCTACACCAGGCTTATTCACATGACCATCGTCATTCTCATCAGGACGGGCACCATAACCATAATCATCCGGACCTTTTCCGAGAAAAAGATTTTGTTCATTCCCATCTTCATGATCATGAAGAATTAGTTCATGATCATCAACATCTTCCAGATATCCATCATCGTCATCAACATGAAAGGTAAAATAACGCTTTTCCGGTTAATTTTCCTCGTTATCGCAAAAAAGTAGAAAAAATATTGGCTTTCCTCTTTTTAATTTTTCAATGCTATGGTAAATTACTCAAAATTACATAAGTCATTTTTTAAGGGTGAATGTACACCTTCTTCCTCAATGACGAGGAGAAAATGACAACGACCTCGATGATGAGGGACGTTTGTTCTCGATGGAGAGAGAGATGCAATTTCTCGAAATAATATTTTCTTGTCTCAATGAGGAGGAATGTTACGTGTCTACTACTAACCCCTTTGCAATAGCGCAAACCCAGCTTGATAAGTGTGCTGAAATCATCCAACTTGATCCTGCCATTCATGCAATACTCCGAATGCCTAAGCGTGAAATTCATGTTTCTATTCCGGTGCGCATGGATGATGGATCAATAAAAGTATTTCAGGGGTTTCGAGTTCAATACAACGATGCTAAGGGACCAACCAAGGGCGGAATTCGATTCCACCCCCTGGAAACTATTGATACCGTTCGGGCTTTGTCCGCCTGGATGACTTGGAAATGTGCAGTAGTCGATATTCCCTTGGGGGGAGGGAAGGGCGGAGTCATTTGTGATCCGAAAAGCATGTCAACCGGCGAGTTAGAACGGTTAAGCCGGGGATATATTCAAGCAATATGGCAGTTTATCGGTCCGGATAAAGACATCCCAGCACCGGATGTATATACTAATTCACAAATTATGGCCTGGATGATGGATGAATATTCCAAATGCTCTGGAAAGAACCAGTTCGGAGTCATCACCGGAAAACCGCTGGCAGTTGGAGGAACGGTGGGTCGAGGTGATGCAACAGCTCGAGGTGGTATGTACGCTTTGCGAGAAGCAGCCGAAGTATGTGGTATTGACCTCAGCCAGGCGACTGTCGCTATCCAGGGATATGGCAATGCCGGTTTTTACGCTGCTAAACTGGTGCGAGAAATGTTTGGTTCAAAAGTCGTTGCCCTCAGCGATAGTCAGGGTGGAATCTATAATCCTGACGGCTTGGTTCCTGATGCAGTTTTGGAATATAAAGAAAAAACCTGTTCGGTCAATGGTTTTCCTCAGTGTGATTCCATCACCAATGGAGAAATCCTCTCCTTAGATGTAGATATTCTTATTCCTGCAGCACTGGAAAANNTCTATAAAAGCTCGAATTGTAGCCGAACTGGCTAATGGGCCGACAACTCCTGAAGCCGATGATGTTTTGTTCGAAAACGGAGTTCATGTTATTCCAGATTTCCTCTGCAATGCCGGAGGAGTGACGGTTTCTTACCTGGAAATGGTTCAGAATTTCTATATGTACTACTGGGACGTAGACCGAGTTTATGATTGTTTGAACAAGAAAATGACCAGTGCCTACCATGCGGTTCACCTGACTTCAAAAAAATATTCAATCAATATGCGTCAAGCAGCTTATATCGTAGCCGTTGAAAGAGTTGTTGAGGCGATGAAGTTAAGAGGTTGGGTTTAAAGAAACAACTGAATTATATCCTCTCTCGTGCTGCTGTTGAGGTACGAGAGAGGGAGTTTTGGGGAGGGTTGAATATCCTAAAAATTGGTATTGCGCAAATAAACCCCAAAGTGGGTCATATTGAAGGCAATGTTCAGAAAATAAAGCAATTCTACCATAAACTGATTTCTCAAAAATCCGATTTAGTTGTATTTCCAGAATTATGTGTGGTTGGATACCCCCCCAAAGACCTTCTGGAGCGTTGGTGGTTTATCGATCAGATTCGAAAAGCCAAAGAAGAGCTTGTTGCCCTGACATCAAGCTCTTCTCATCCTGGAATAGTATTTGGATTACCTCTTCCCACTGGTGAGAAACAAGGAAAGGGATTGGTTAATGCTGCTCTTCTGGCTTATCGAGGGAAAATAATTCACCAGCAAAACAAGTCCCTTTTGCCAACTTACGATGTTTTTGACGAAACCAGATATTTTGATCCCGCCCAACAACAGGAATTGGTATCTTTTAAAGGGGAGCTTTTAGGGATCAGTGTTTGTGAAGATGCCTGGAATGACCCGGAATTTTGGCCGAAAGGCCGAAGGTATCAGCTTGACCCCATTCAAGTTATGGCTGAAAAAGGAGCGACCTGCCTTCTCAATATTTCCGCTTCTCCTTTTCAAATTGACAAAGAAAAGGTACGTTTTCGATTGATTCACAATCATTCACAGCGTTTCCATTTGCCCTTTGTTTATGTCAATCAGGTTGGAGGGAATGATGACCTGATTTTTGATGGGAAAAGTCTGGTATGCAATAATCAGGGAGATCTCATCAAGAAAGCGCCAGGTTTCCGGGAATGGGCTGGGATTGTTGATTTGGAAGATCAATCAACTCTAATAGGAGATCACTTTCAGGATTCAATCGAGACGATATTTGATGCTTTAGTGCTAGGTGTTCAAGATTATATGAAGAAGTGTGGTTTTAAAAAAGCCGTCATTGGCTTGTCGGGAGGGATCGATTCGTCTTTAACCGCAGTTATTGCCGCTCGTGCAGTGGGGTCGAGAAACGTTTTAGGTGTTTCAATGCCCTCACCGTATTCTTCGGCAGGGAGCATTGAATATTCCCAAAGGTTGAGTGAAAATCTCGGGATTACCTTTGAAGTGATCCCGATATCATCGATTTACTTCTCTTATATAAAAACACTTTTCAAAAACTTTGCCGAAACCAAGATGGATACCACTGAAGAGAATTTGCAAGCACGGATACGCGGAAATATTCTCATGGCTTTTTCGAATAAATACGGCTATCTTTTATTATCAACTGGAAATAAAAGTGAAATGGCTACCGGTTACTGTACTCTTTATGGTGATATGAGCGGAGGATTGGCGGTCCTTTCGGATGTTCCAAAAACCATGGTTTATCAAATTGCTGAATACGTCAACCATAAAAGCGAAATAATACCCCAAGAAATTATTCAAAAAGCCCCATCGGCGGAATTAAAACCCAATCAATATGACCAAGACACTCTTCCACCTTATCCAGTCTTAGATCAAATTATTGAGTTGTGGATTGAGGATGGCCTTTCCATAGAGGAGATAGCTGCTCGAGGATTTGATCGCAAGACGGTGTTATGGACGGTGAAAAGGATTGACCAGAATGAATATAAAAGAAAACAAGCACCACCAGGATTGAAGGTTACCTCTAAAGCCTTCGGAAGTGGCAGACGAATGCCTATTGCTGCTGACTATTCATACTGAAATCTTTTTCCGCAAATAATTTCATTTCTCCTTGAATTTTATTGTCAATTTGAGGGTTTGAATACGATATAATGAAAAACAATGGCGAAATGTTTCAGCAATCTAAGCCCAATAATTGACATGATCGGAATTCCAGAAGTTCTTAGATTTTTCAAAATACCAACTTTTTTTAAAACATGGTTAAGAGGAGGGTCAGCCATGAGAAAATTTTTTTTCATTTCAATCATGATAGCTTTTTCTTGGTTTTTCGTTCTTCAAAGCGGATGGGTTTATGCCCAAAACCAATCCTCAACTGAAAACAATCAACCAGACTTGGTTGAATTAGGATTGTCCTATTTTCGCCTGGGTATGTTTCAAGATGCCGTTCAAGCGTTAGAAAAAGGATTAGCAAGTGATAAAAACAACAAAATAGGGTGGCAAAACCTGGCTGCTGCCTATCGATCTCAAGGTTTTTACGATGAAGCCGAAGAAGCCTATCAATTGGTACTGCAGTTGGACAATAAAGACCCTCGGGTTTGGTATGAAATCGGTAATCTTTATTATGATATGAGAAATTACCAGATGGCGATTGATGCTTATGATAAGTCGATTTCCCTCAATAACAGCCAACCCGAAGTACATTATAACCTTGGAAATGTTTATTACGATCTACAAAATTTTGCAAAAGCCCGAGACGCTTATCTCAAAGCGGTTGAGATCGTTCCGAAATATTTTGACGCCTTAAATAATTTGGGTAATGTTTATTATTATCTCAATCAAACTGAAGAAGCTGAAAAAGCCTATTTCAAAGCGGCTGCTGCTCAGCCAAGAAGTCCTTTGCCATATTATAATTTGGGAAATATTTATTATCGTAACCGTAATTACGACCTAGCTATTGAACAATATAAAGAGGCTTTAGATTTAGATCCAGAATACGTTGATGCCTTAAATAATCTGGGCAATGCTCTTTCGGAGTTAGGAAATACCGAAGCTGCTATCGAAGCCTATCAAAAAGTGATTGAGATTGATCCCTATTACGCCAATGCTTACTTTAACGCCGGTTTGGCCTACCGAGATTTAGGTGATTCCCAGAGCGCTATATTGCAGTACCAAGAAGCCTTGCAATTGATTCCTGAAGACCCTGAAATCTATTACGAATTAGGAAACGTTTATTATGATATGCAGGATTTCCAAAAAGCCATTGAAAGCCACACTAAGGCAGTAGGATTAGATCCCAATTACATCGCAGCTTTTAATAACTTAGGCAATGTCTATGAAGCGTTGGAAAACTATGAAAAGGCGCTGGAAGCATATGGAAAAGCAGTTGAAATTGACCCCAACTACACGACCAGTCTCTATAACATTGCTAATATTTACTATAACCAGGGAAATTATTACAAGTCGATAGATCCTTTCCTGAAGGTTGTTGAATTAAATCCCCAAGACTATGAAGCCTGGAATAACTTAGGGAATTCCTATCTTGAAATTGGAAGGTATTTAGCCGCGCTGAATTCTTATCGAAAGGCCTTACGAATTAAGCCAGACTATGATATTTCTCATTATAACGTAGGATTGGTTTCGTTGAGACTCGATGACAAAGAAACAGCGATGCGAGAATACGATTACCTGCTGTCGATAAACAAAAAGTTAGCCGATGCCCTGATGAACGAAATTACCGGAAGGTCAAGAGAGCACGAAGTCGAAGCCCAAGAATCGAATAATTAAAGGTTGAGTTTACTGTTTTTCTCCATTCATGGCAGCTTTAGCCGAAGGAGCAACCTGAGTTATCTTTTTCCCGATGGCGAAGAGAACTCGGAAAAAAGTCATAGCTCCAACCATCATGGTCAAAAAGAAGGTTATAAAACGCCAGAATAAAATGAATAAGCTGATTTTCTCTGGACCGGTTGAAGAGAGAAAAACCGAACTGATGGAAAGCTCGACTACTCCCGACGCTCCAGGAGTTGGTAAGAAGCCGAAAACCAGGTAGAGGGGGATTTGATTGACCAATACTTGTTTTAAGGGAACAAAAACCCCAAGTGATTGAAGGGCGAAAAAGGCAACTGAAAAAAAACATACAAAGTAAAAGCTATAACCAATAATGTTTAAGATAAGGTACTGAGGTTTATTGATAAAGAGAATTCGAAACCCATTTTTAAAATCAGCAAAAAAATCATTTACCCAATTTAAAACGCTTTCTTCTGAAAATTTGAGCTTAGGGAAGCGCCGATTGGCGAATCTCATTCCCCAGTGAACTAAGCGGTTAACCAAGTCCAACCGATTTAAAAAAAATAAGAGAAGAAAAGTCAAAGTACTATAGAAAATGAGAAAAGAATAGAGAAGGTGGAGAAGGATACCCCTCAAAGCGAAATGAACACCGAAAACCAAAACTAAAACCAAAAGAAGAATTAAAAGGGTGACTTGGTAGAGAATGCCGCAAATAGCTGTCAGGCAACCAGCTTCACCCCAGGTCATTCCGGACCGATTTAATATTAGCATTTCAGCAGGACTTCCGCCGGTAGCGGAGGGAGTTATAGAAGACATAAAATAGCAGGACAATACCCCGGTCAGGCTATTCCGATAAGTAATTGGCTTCCCCCAGGCACGAGTGGTGAAGAATAAACGAAGGGCATCGATTAGCCAGGCAACGATGATTGAAGCAAAACCCCCAACCAGCCAGATTGGCTGGAATTGAGAGAAGTCAATTGGTACTCCTCGAAAGGATAAAATTAAAAAAATTACGATAATGGTTCCTAAACTGATGAAAACCGAGATGAGGATTTGTTTGATGATCTTTTGGGGATTATATTTTTGTCCATCTGACATTTATCTCGTTCTCCTGTGTTTTGCTCGAAAGTCGTGATTCTTATTTTTTTGATAGTTGGTGGAAATCAGAATTTTAAAAGATTGTACCGTAATAGGTTTCTGACGAAAAGTCCCTTTGAAGATTTTTGTTGATAATGATCGAGTATGAGTGAGTATGATTGAGCAGGAGTTTTTCTTATAGCTGAACCTTTGATGATTTTACATTTGGGGAGAATGGATGGCGAAAAACGCCGAGGGGTAGTAATAGCGGAAAGCGCTGAGGGGGTGAGGGGGAGAATTCTGAGGAGCGTTTTGTGTGACGTGAGAATCCAATTTTTTTACCCGGGCGAAATAAATTGTCACCCCTACGTTTTTTTAATAATCTTTAGTAAGGGAGTGATTTATCATGCACCTACTAAATCCGTCATTCAGATTGTGTCACAATTATTCTTTAAATTATTTTCCCCCACTTATGTTAATATTTTATCGTAATATTGGG
>DPKX01000173.1:7982-8235 GCA_003542295.1 Candidatus Atribacter hydrocarboniphilus | reverse complement strand
TATGGAAAGGATTTGATCTTCTACATTCCACCCGTGTTGCTAATATTATTGCCTCCCTTAATATTTCTTTAGATGCTCAACGGTTAAAATTATCCAATCCCACAGATGTTGATAAAGTTTTAGAAAAGTTCGATTGAGGAATGTAAAACTCTGATAAGTTATTCACTCAAAAACCCAACTTATATCATCATTTCTAGTCCTTCATTTAATAATGTATAATAAAAAGATGTTAGGTTAGTCTCCAATAAAAGGG
>DPKX01000173.1:3275-7961 GCA_003542295.1 Candidatus Atribacter hydrocarboniphilus | reverse complement strand
CTTTTCGTGAAATAATACGAGTATTCAATAAATATGGTTTTGCTCTTCATCGTTTCGTTTTTTTTGAACGCTGGACTTTCCCCCCGATTTCCAAACAAATCTTAACTAATCCTCCTCAGCTTAACCTCAGAATGGCTTTAGAAGAACTCGGAACAACCTTTATTAAAATTGGTCAAATCCTAAGCACTCGGATTGACCTTTTATCCGAAGATTATTGTCGCGAGCTTAAAAAACTTCAGGATGATACCACGCCGGTTCCTTTTGAAGAAATACGAAATGTTGTCGAGTTAGAATTGAAAGCAAAAATAGAAGAGCTCTTTTTAGAATTCGATCCAATTCCTATAGCTTCAGCGTCAATAGCTCAAGTCCATCGAGCAGTATTAAAAAGCGGTGAAAAAGTAGCTGTCAAGGTGCAGAAACCAAATATTGAAAAGAAGGTTAATGCTGATTTAGAGATTTTATCCTATATTGCAGGATTTTCAGATCGTTTAAAGATATTTTCCGAGAACATTTCTTTTAGTGAATTGGTCGCAGAATTTAGAAAGAATTTAACCCGAGAAATTGATTTTTTGTATGAGTCGGTTAATGCCATGAAATTCAGGGAAAATTTTAAAGCACAGGAAGGCATATATATACCACAAGTTTTCCCCAGGTATTCAACTCGGAAAGTTTTAGTTATGGAACTGATAGAAGGTGTTCGGCTTACTCGTATACATGATTGCCATATCCAAGGACTTGATTGCCAATTATTAGCTGAAAGAGGAGCATTGGCAGTATTAAAGATGATATTTGAGGATGGGTTCTTTCATGCTGATCCTCATCCAGGAAATATTATGGTAAAAGAACCCAATGGGGAGTTGGTATTTCTTGATTTTGGAATGGTGGGTGCAATTGATAGTGAAACCCGGGTCAGTATTGTTAAAATTTTGTTGGCGGCTTTGGAGAAAGACGCTTCACGGGTCGTATCTTATATTGAGGAAGATATACTAACTGTTCCAATAAAATCACCAGTTGGGTTAAGGCTCGATCTCAATGAAGTTTTAGAAAGATATATAACGGCTGATTTAAAGGAGATGAATTTGAACAACTTAGTTACCGATTTTTTCTATATTCTTCGTAAACACAACCTTCGGTTTCCTGCTCATTTTGCCTCAATTTTAAGAGCCTTGGTGGTTGCAGGGGGGACAGGTATGATGCTGAATCCCCATTTTACCATAACTCCCTACTTGGAAAAAACCTTAAGAAAATTATTTGCTCGTGCTATGGATTATGAGAATGTTAGTAAAAAAGCCTTTCATTATTTGTTTGATTGGAAAAAATTGATCGAGGAATTTCCGGGTAAAGGCCATGAAATCCTGACGAAGCTATCATCAGGTCGGTTTACTATAAAATTTGAGAATAAAGAGTTAGAAGAAATTGGGAAAAAAATCGATTCGATAAGCAATCGAGTTTCTCTGAGTATCATTTTAGCCGCTTTTTTAATTGGCTCTTCGCTCATATATACTAATTACCAGTATTTTAAATCATTAAGCATACTCGGTATTCTTGGTTATATTATCTCTGCCTTTTTGGGTATTATGCTGATATTTGAAATGCTTCGTCATCGATAAAAAGATTGTTTCTATCCTGAAAATACTATTAAATTAATTCCCCCATTGAGGGGGGGGTCAGGGGAGTGTGCCTTTAATCCGTCATCCTGAGCCCTCGCTTTGTGAGGGCGTGAGGATCTCATCTGACGCCGTAAGCGTCATCCTGAGCGGTGCTTTCCCGCGTGAGGATCTCATCTTTTATATTTCTTTGTTTTTTAAAATACTTTAAAGGATGAGATTGCCACGTCGTCCAACTAAAAATCGTTTGAACTCCTCACAATGACGGATTTAATTGGTATTTTTCATTTTTACCTGTTGCAGTAAAGCAACAAAAGAACCGATGAAGGAGGGGAGTAGATGATGAATTTAAGTATGTTTAATGTGATTCTTATTCTATTAATTTTAGTATTCACATTTTTTAATTTTGTCGAGAGAGCTTTTGCCACAAATACAGATCAATTTATATTAAAAAGCCCATCTTTTAGCCAAGGAAGCATAATTCCAAAAAAGTTTACTTGTGAAGGGGAGAACATTTCTCCAGAATTAATCTGGGAGAACCTTCCAGAGGGTACGGTTAGTCTGGTCCTTATCTGTGAAGACCCTGATGCTCCGGTTGGAATATGGACTCACTGGGTTCTATACAATATTCCTACGGGGTTGCATTCGATTCCTGAAAACCTAAATAGTCAAGAAGAATTGATTACTCAAGAGAAAATTTTAGTTGGTATGAATGATTTTAAAAAATTGGGATATGGGGGTCCTTGTCCACCTCCGGGTAAACCACATCGCTATTTTTTTCGCCTGTTGGCTTTAAATGCAAAACTTGACCAGAAAACAGGATTAAATCGAGATCAAGTATTAGCAGCTATCAAAGGACAGGTTATAAAAGAAGCACAACTTGTTGGATTATACGGTCGTTGAAAAATAAAAAAACATAATCAATAAAAATCAAAACTGGAGGATAGATAATATGTATCCGTGGCACGCTACTTTTCACATGGGTATTGTCCATTTTATGGCTTACCCTCAGGTTAAAACTGAGGACGAAATCGTAGAATCTGTCCATAAAATTTTAAATGATGACTTTTTCCAAGCAATTGAAGTAAACGTGACGTATGAAGACATCATTTTAGAAAAAATTTCAGCTCTATGTGAAACAGCCGATGTTGAATTTTTACTCGGAGCACAACCATTTCTTTTATCAAAAAAGATCAATCTCAATGCAGGAAATGATAAAGAAAGACAACAAGCTCTTGAATTGTGCAAGCTGCAAATTGAGCGTTCATATCGGTGCCGGGCTCGCGCTTTAACCTTTTTATCGGGCCAGTATGATTTTATAGAAAAAAAAGAGGAATTAAAACAAAATTTGATTCATTCTTTAAGAGAATTGTGTCATTATTCCCAAGAAATAGGCAATACAGCAGGATATCAATTGGGGATCGACCTCGAAATATTTGATCATACTATTGATAAGAAAGTATTAATCGGTCCAGCTCCCGATGCCTTTGATATAGCAAAAAGCGTAAAAGCTGATTATCCAGATTTTTCTTTAACTGTTGACCTTTCTCATATACCTTTAACCCATGAGGACCCATACTACGTGTTGAAACTTTTAGCTCCCTTTATTGGCCATGTTCATATAGGAAACGGTATCCTTGATAAAAAAAACCCTTTCTATGGAGATCATCATCCACGTTTTGGGATTGCCGGCGGCTGTAATGATTATCAAGAGGTAGCCAACTTTTTAATTGCTCTGGAAAAAATTGATTATTTTCACCAAAGGGTTATGACCAAAAAACCAGTCATTTCTTTTGAAGTGAAACCATTACCTCGTGAGGATTCGGATTTAGTCGTGGCTAATTCAAAAAGAAAATTTTTAGCGGCTTTAAATAAAGTTCACATCGATCATAAAGAATTGGAGTATAAGGTATGACAAAACCTCGAATATTTGTAACCCGATTGATTCCCCAAGAGGGTTTGGAGATCTTAAAAGGATGTTGCCAGGTAGAAGTAAGTGATTATGATGGGGTAATACCTCGTTTTCTTCTCCTTGAAAAAGTAAAAAATACCGATGGTTTATTAGTTCTTCTTACTGATATGATCGATAAAGCAGTAATTCATGCGGCAGGGAAGAAACTTCGAGTTATTTCTAATTATGCAGTAGGATATAACAATATTGATGTGGTTGAAGCAACCAAAAGAGGGATAATGGTTACCAACACTCCTGGAGTCCTTACCGAAACAACAGCAGATTTAGCTTGGGCGCTTCTAATGAGTATTGCTCGTCGAATTGTTGAAGGAGACAAGTTGGTTCGAGCTGGCAAATTCCGAGGATGGGAGCCAATGTTGTTGTTAGGGACTGATATCTATGAAGCAACTTTAGGTCTCATTGGATTTGGGAGGATAGGCCAAGCCGTGGCTCGGCGAGCTAAGGGATTTAATCTCAAAGTTATCTATTACGATAAGGAACCAGTTTCTCCTAATATCGAAAAGGAATTGGGAGTAAGTTATGTTAGTTTGGATGAGCTCCTTCGGAAGAGCGATTTTATTTCAGTACATGTTCCGCTGACTGAGGAAACTTTTCATTTCATTGGTCAAGAAGAATTAAACATGATGAAAAAAGAAAGTTATTTAATCAATACTGCTCGAGGACCAATAATTGACGAAAAGGCTTTGGTTAAAGCACTAAAAGATGGTGTCATTCGTGGAGCAGCACTGGATGTTTTTGAAAACGAACCAGCGATAGAGAAGGAATTGATGGCTTTGGACAATGTCGTGATAGTTCCGCACATTGGTTCGGCTTCCTATCGGACCAGGACAAAAATGGCAATCATGGCTGCGAAAAATTTAATCAGTGCTTTAAAGGGAGAAAGGCCAGAATTTTTAGTCAATCCAGAGGTCTTAGATAAAAATTGATATAAACTAAAAAACTTCCTATCCAGAAAATACACTAATGCTTAAAAATGCCGTCATCCTGAGCCCTTTCTTTGTGAAACCATGAGGATCTCCTCTTTTTATCTTTATAAATACTTTAAAGGATGAGATTCTAAAGTCGCACAAAACGCTCCTCAGAATCAGACTGTGTCACAATCCCTTT
>DPKX01000173.1:0-3248 GCA_003542295.1 Candidatus Atribacter hydrocarboniphilus | reverse complement strand
TAATTGTGACACAGTCTGAATGACCGAGTGGGTGGAATGAGATTGCCACGTCGTCCAATCAAAGAACGGTTGTTTATCAAATATTAGTAATTTTGCAATTTTCACCCTCAAATTGGATAGTGGTATGGTTAATTTGAAATTCATTCCTTAATACCCTATTAATTTGATCGCGGAGTTGATCCATTTCATTTAATGTTTGACAATGAATCAAGACATGAAATTCGGAAAAGTGCTCTTTTTCATTTAAAGACCAGACATGTATATGATGGATGTTTTCAACTCCTGGTATTGATTCAAGCCGAGATTTAATCTGAGAAAGATCAATATCGGCTGGAGTACCTTGCATTAAGATGTGAACAACTTCTCGGAAAATTGTATATCCTTCTTTTAATACATAGGTAATCACAATCAAGCTAAGAATTGGGTCAATGTAAAACCAACCAGTATAATGAATAATAAGTCCTCCAACAATGACAATTATTGATGAAATCGTATCAATAACGATATGCAAAAATGTACTTTTTAGATTTATGCTTTTTTGAGATTCTTTAAATAGGAGTACCGCTGAGAAAAAGTTACCGAGAAGACCAATAATAGCAACCGGAAGCATGATTATTGAGCTTACTTCTTGAGGATGGATTAATCTTTGTACCGATTCATAAAAAATGTAGGCTAAGGTAATAAAAAGAAGTATAGAATTGATTAAAGCTGCAATGATCTCTGCTCGTTTAAAACCATAAGTGTTCCGTGAAGACTTTTCTCTATAAGCAACTCGAAGAGAAAAAAGACTAATGAACATCGAGGCGGAGTCGCTCAAGTTATGAAGGGCGTCAGATATTAGAGATAAACTCCCCGACAATAAACCACCTATAATTTCGAAGATGGAGATGGTGAGGTTCAAAATTATAGTTATAATCAGTTTATTTTCGCTTTTTAATCGTTTAAGGTTGTTCATAAATAATGAGGAATGATGCGGCTTTTAAGCCGCATCATTTTAATCGTTCAAAGAAATTGCTTTTTCGCTTTTCCAAAGGCCATGGATATTACAATAAGACGTAGCGTAAAAAACACCTGGTTTTTCCAGTTTAACTGTGAAACAAGAATAGGGTGAAGTATATACTGGTCCTTGGTTGGCACCTTCAGTTGATTCGCCATGAGCGGTATAATCAAAACGGGCTACCTGAAAAGGAAACTTTGCACCTTCTGGGAGAAAATAAATCTCAATCCAACGAATATGATGTTCAGTGGTATTAGGATGTGGTATTTCTTTTCCTACTGATACTGAAAAATGGGCAAAATCTCCTTTTTTTACCGAATCGGGACCGTCAATAACCGGGGAATGTTTCTCTTGTTTCCAATCTGCCGACTGAAATAACTCTCCAAATTCTTTCATGTGATTACCTCCTAAAAAGTCTTAAAGAGCTCTTTTTTTGTGTTACAAATCGGACAATAATTGGGAAGTTCTCCTTCAATCGTATACCCACACACCGGACAAATAAATATTTTTTCAATGTCAATATCTTTCCCTTTTTTGGCAGCTTCTTTTGCTTCTTTATACATTTTTTCGTGGACTTTTTCCGTTTCCCAGGCATAATGAGTTGATCGAACTGCACCTTTTTCGTTTTGAAATGAGGCGGCATTGTTGTAAACTGGATACATTTCTTCAACTTCAAAGTTTTCTCCAGCGATTGCCATATCTAAATTTTTGACGCTTTCATTAATATTACCCAATTCCCGAAAATGATTGGTGGCATGGACTTGTTCAGCATAGGCAATTGCTTTAAAAAGTCTTGCTAAATTGTGTTTTCCTTCTTTTTCTGCAACTTCAGCAAAGATGAGATATCTCATATGAGCCTGAGATTCACCCGCAAAAGCATCTTCAAGATTATGTTGCGTCATTTTACGCATAAAGAAATCCTCCTNNTAATTCTATTAAACATCCATTTAAGCATAAATATTCCTGATTTCTGGTTATTTTTCAATAATTTCTCACCTACAAATAGCTTGAATGGATATTTTTGATATAATAATTAATTTTTTTTGTAACGTTTAGGAACCTTTTTTAATTTAAATTTCAGAATAAGTTATTGGATTTGGTCAATGAAAAAATTGACAATAAATTATTGGAAATATGAACCAAGATCGATTAAATGTTAAAATTATTTTAAAGAAAAGCTCACTAATGTTGAGAAAGGACCAAGAGAATGAAAACTATAAAAGCTCTTTTCCCAGTATATTGGCAGTTAGTATCCAGTCGAGAAGGTATCATTTTGATCACCGGTATTCTGGCAGTGGTGTTTTACGATACATTTTATCTTCAATTGGTGCGAATGTTTCCTGATTTTTCAATGCAGCTTTTTCTTTTAACTGGCATTCTTTGGCTTTTTATTTTTCCTTCCTTGGTTAATCGTTTTTTTATGAAAATTCCATATCATGAATTGGGAGGGAGTATTGGTTCAGTCCGAAACTGGGGGAAATGGTTGCTCTTTTTGCTTGCTCTGGGCATCGGGTGGGCATATATTGTTTCAAGAAATCCATCATATCGTTCTTTTTATCCCATGTTTCCAGCTGCACGTACTTCAATCGTACAATTTGTATATTACCAATGCATGGTTGCTCTGTATATGTATTCTTGGGAATATTTTTGTAGGGGCTTTCTTCTTTTTGGATTAAAAAACAAATGGGGACGCTATGCTATTCTCATTCAACTGATAATTTTTACCCTTCTTCACCAAGGGAAACCTGAATACTTGGTTTCTATCATTGGTGGTTTGGGAATGGGAATATTTGCCTACGAAGCTGGGACTTTTTTACCGGTATTTCTCCTTCATTTTATTACTGCTTTATTTTTAGATATTTTTTGCATTATCTAAATTCAAAGTTAAAAGGATAACAAGTAATATTTTGATATCTCTATTTCAGTTATGATAATTCAACTTGTTCTTGCCCCCTGAGAATTTTTTACTGCTCCGCCATTGCGAGAAGCGTCCTATGCGACGTGGCAATCTCATTTAGCCAATCTTTCATTCTGAGGAGCGCATTGTGCGACGTGAGAATCTCATTATTTGTAGTTTTTAAAAAACAAAGAAATATAAAAGATGGGATCCTCACGCGAGAAAGCACCGCTCAGGATGACAGCGTTTTTAAGCATTAGTGTATTTTCATGATAGACCATCATGCTGCCTAGCGACGCCAGATGAGGATGAAAATATATACTCAAGAACCAATCTCCTCCTTTAGAAAAGGGG